>NZ_JBQJIK010000130.1:0-13080 GCF_052078665.1 Inquilinus sp. CA228
GGCACCTCCCCGGCCCCGAGGACCAGCCCGACGGCGTCGCCGAGCGCGAGCGAATAGGCGGCGATGCCGGCGGGGTTGAGCAGCAGCGTTTCCGGGTCGCGTCGGGGGTCGTAGGGCGGCGGCTCGACCCGGCCGGCCCGGCGCGCGCCGAGCCGGTCGGCCAGCCCGGCCCCGAGCAGGGCCTCGGGCAGGCGCTCGACGCCCTTCGGGAACAACCCCAGCACCGAGGGCGCCTCGACGATCGCGTAACGGGGACGGCTCATGGCGACGCCTCCTGTCCGGTCGCCATTCTAACCGGATTGCGGAGATCCGGGTTCCAGAAGCGATCCGCCCGGCAGACGAAGCCTCAAGGCAGCAGCACCGTCGCGCCGGTCGTCTCCCGCGCTTCCAGCCGGCGATGCGCTTCGGCCGCTTCGGCCAGCGGCAGGCGGGCATGGACCGGGACCGTCACCGCGCCGCCGGCGACGACGTCGAACAGGTCCCGGCTCATGGCCAGCACGTCCTCGCGCTTCCGGAGGTGCTCGAACAGCAGCTGCCAGGTGGCGAAGAGCGAGCCCTTCTGCATCAGCAGCGTGATGTCGAAGGGCGGGATCGGGCCGGACGCCGAGCCGAAGCTGACGAAGGTGCCGAAGGGCCGCAGGCAGTCGAGCGAGGCCGGGAAGGTGGCGCGGCCGACGCCGTCATAGACGAGGTCGCAGCCCTCCCCGCCCGTGATCTCCCCCACCCGCGCGGCGAAGTCCCGGTAGTCGAGGACATGGTCGCAGCCATTCGCGCGGGCGAGCCCGGCCTTCTCCGGCGAGCCGACCGTGCCGATGACGGTGGCGCCGAGATGCTTCGCCCATTGCGTCAGGATCAGGCCGACGCCGCCGGCGGCCGCATGCATCAGGATGGTGTGGCCGGGCCCGACCCGGGCGGTGCGACGCAGCAGGTACTGCGCTGTCAGCCCCTTCAGCATCATCGCCGCGCCGGTCGCGAAATCGATCGCGTCGGGCAGATGCACCAGGAAGTGGGCCGGCACGATGCGCTGCTCGGCGTAGGCGCCGAGCGTCTCGACATAGGCCACGCGGTCGCCCGGCACGAAGCCGGCGACGCCCTCACCGACCGCGACGACCTCGCCGGCGCCCTCATTGCCGGGGATGAAGGGCAGGTCCGGCGGGGCATAGGCGCCGCTGCGGAAATAGGTGTCGACGAAGTTGAGGCCGATCGCCCGGTTGCGGACCAGGACCTCGCCGGGGCCCGGCCGACCGATCCCGACCTCCTCATAGACGAGGACCTCGGGCCCGCCATGGCGGTGAACTCGGATCGCTTTCATGGGTACCTCGTTGCGCTGCTCAGGACCGGGAGATGGCGCGAGGCGGGATATGATTGTAGCCTGATATCGACGACATCAGAGTTCAGTAAAAATGATATCCGAGCAGATCGGCCTCGACCTCCTCCGCACCTATGTCGCGGTCTGCCGGCAGGGCAGCCTGAGCAAGGTCGCGGCCCAGACCGGCCGCACCCAGTCGGCGCTGAGCATGCAGATGCGCCGGCTGGAGGGGCTGCTGGAGCGCCACCTGTTCCAACGCACCGGCCGCGGCGTGGTGCCGACCGCGGAGGGCGAGCTGTTCCTGGGCTACGCCACCCGCATGCTGGCGCTCGGCGACGAGGCCGCGGCCCGGCTGCAGCGGAAGGAGATCAAGGGCGGGGTGCGCATCGGCCTGGCCGAGGAGGTCGCGACCACGGCGCTGCCGGCCGCGCTGGGCCGGCTGCACCGGGCCTATCCCGACATCCGCCTCGATGTGGTGGTTGAGCACAGCGTCGCGCTGGGCAGGCTGTGGGGCGAGGACGGGCTGGACATCATGCTCGGCCCGACCTCGGTGGTGACGGCCGACGCGCTGGTCACCTGGACGGTCGAGCTGCGATGGGTCTGCGCGCCCGACCATTCCCCGGATCCCGACCGGCCGCTCGACCTGGTCGCCTTCACCGCGCCCTGCCTGTGGCGCCGGCGGATGATCGAGGCGCTGGCCGCGACCGGCCGGGAGCATCGCGTCACCTTCACCAGCCAGAGCGTCACGGCGCTGCAGGCGGCGGTCGAGAACGGCCTTGGCGTCGGCGTGCTGCCGCCCGACTCCGTCCGTCCGGGGTCGATGAAGGTGCTGAAGGCCGGGGTGCCGGGGCCGCTGGCCGCCCAGTACGGCCTGTTCGCCCGCGACCGGCGGCCCCCGGTGGTGGAGGCCGCGATCGGCGTGCTGCGCGAGGGCCTGCCGGCAGCACCCAAGCCCTGATCAGGCCCGGCCGATCGCGTCGAGCTCTGCCATCGTCGCGTCCGGGAGCACCAGCTCGGCCGCCTTCAGGTTCTCGCGCAGATGGTCGGGCGACGAGGTGCCCGCGATCAGCAGGATGTTGGGGGCGCGGTGCAGCAGCCAGGCCAGCGCCACCTGCCGCGGCGTCGCGCTCAGCCCCTCGGCGATCCGCGACAGGGCCGAGGACTGGATCGGCGAGAAGCCGCCGAGCGGGAAGAACGGCACATAGGCGATCCCCTTCCCCGCCAGTTCGTCGACCAGCGCGTCGTCCTCGCGCTGCACCAGGTTGTACTGGTTCTGGACGCAGACGATCGGGGTGATGCGCTGCGCCTCCGCCACCTGGGTCGAGGTCACGTTGCTGAGCCCGACATGGCGGACCAGCCCCCGGCGCTGCAGCTCCGCCAGCGCCGCGACCTGCGTCTCGATCGAGCCTTCACTGGGACCATGGACTTTGCCGACGATCCGGACATTGACGACGTCCAGCACGTCGAGGCCGAGATTGCGCAGGTTGTCCTGCACCCCGCGCTCGAGGTCGGCCGGCTCCAGCGCCGGGATCCAGGCGCCGTCGCCGCCGCGGACCGCGCCGACCTTGGTGACGATCGTCAGGCTGTCCGGATAGGGGTGCAGCGCCTCGCGGATGATCTGGTTGGTGACGTGGGGGCCGTAGAAGTCGCTGGTGTCGATGTGGTCGACGCCGGATTCCACCGCCTCGCGCAGCACGGCGATGGCGGCGGCGCGATCCTTCGGCGGTCCGAACACGCCGGGGCCGGCCAGCTGCATGGCGCCGTAGCCCATGCGGTTCACGGTGCGGTCGGCGAGCGGGAAGGTGCCAGCGGCGGAAAGGGTCGGCATGTCGGGTCTCCTTGAGTGTCGAGCCCCATATGGCGGCGATTGTTCTGTTGGATAACTCCACCTAATCTGCACGGGCTGTTGAAAGTCGTGAACAATGGACCTGAACGACCTCGCCGCCTTCGTTTCCGTGGCCCGCGCGGGAGGCTTCCGCGATGCGGCGCGGGTCAGCGGCGCCTCTCCCTCCGGCCTCAGCGTCGCCGTCAGCCGGCTGGAGGCGCGGCTGGGCCTGCGGCTGCTGAACCGTACCACCCGCAGCGTCACCCCGACAGAAGCGGGCCAGCGCCTGATCGAGCGGCTGGCGCCGGTGCTCGGCGAGATGGAGGCGGCGCTCGACGTGCTGAACGCCTTCCGGGACCGTCCGGCCGGCACGCTGCGCCTCAACGTGCCGTCCAGCGCCGCCCGCATCGTGCTGCCGCCGATCGTCGCCCCGTTCCTGAAAGCCTATCCCGACATCCGGCTGGAGGTGGTGGTCGAGGACGGCTTCGTCGACGTGCTCGCCGCCGGCTGCGATGCCGGCATCCGCTACGACGAGCGGCTGGAGCAGGACATGATCGCGGTCCCGATCGGCCCGCGCACGCAGCGTTTCGCCACCGCGGCGGCGCCGGACTATCTCGCGGCGCATGGCCGGCCGGAGCATCCGCGCGACCTGCTGGCCCATGCCTGCCTGCGCGGCCGGTTCGCCGGCGGCGCCACGCCGAGCTGGAATTTCGAGCGCGACGGCGAGCTGGTGCGCGTGGACCCGTCGGGGCCGCTGCTGGTCCGGCCCGGCGCGGCGGTCGACCTCGCGGTCAGCATGGCCGTCGCCGGGCTGGGCATCATCCACCTGTTCGAGGGCATGCTTCGCCCGCATCTCGACAGCGGCGCGCTGGAGCCGATCCTGGAGCCATGGTGGGAGAGCTTCCCGGGGCCGTTCCTGTACTATCCAGGCCGCCGCCACGTGCCGGCGCCGTTGCGCGCCTTCGTCGACTTCATCAAGGACCGCGACGCGGCGCGCTAGAGCCCGCGCACAGCGCCGCGGGATCTCACATAGGCGGCGGCATCTTCTCGAACTGCGGCAAAGTCTCGTCGATGCGGTCCCAGGCGTGGCCGCGGATGCGGTAGGTCACCACCTGCGGCCTGAACCGGCCCGGATCGTCGAGGCTGGCGGCGTGCACGGTGAAGACGTCGGGCATGGCCGCGAAGGTCAGGTAGACCGGCGATCCGCAGGCGGGGCAGAAGGCATGGGTCTTCACGTTGCCGCTATCGGCGACGATGTCCCAGCGCGTCGCCTCGCCCTGGAGCTTCTTCACCCCCGCGCTCGGGAAGGTCAGGTAGGAGCCGTGGCCGGTGCCGCTCCGGCGCTGGCAGTCGCGGCACTGGCAGTCGTTCATGAACAGCGGCTCGGCCGCGATCTCGTAGCGGATCGCGCCGCAGGCGCAGCCGCCGGTGTAGGGCTCGCTCATTCTTTCTCTCCTCTCGTGATCAGCCTCAGCCAGGGGGCTGCGTGGAACACGCTCATCAGCAGGTACATCGGCACCATTCCGGCCAGAGGCGACGCGCCCATGGCCGAGCAGAGGACATCCGCCTCGCCGCCGGACACGCCGGTGACCAGCGCCATGACGGCGAAGGTCGGCGCGGCCGCGAGGTGCAGCCAGCCGGCCGCGCCGAGCGGGCGGCTAGGCAGCGGGCTGCGGAGCATCGGCATGTCAGTCATGGCCGTACTCGTCGTGGCGGCGCCACCAGACGCCGGACTCGTTGCGTCCCTTCGGCGCGCGGTCGAGCCACTGATACGAGCCCCAGAGCCCGTCGAGCCCGCGGGCATAGGTCGAATAGGTGTGGTGGACGGCGCCATCCTCGAGCACGAAGGCGCTCAGCCCCGGCTTGTCGCGCATATAGGTCGGCGCGTCGGTGCCGCACATCGCCGCGAACTGCGCGACCGGCGCCGGGATCGCCGTCGACTTCACTGCCAGGCCGCTGCGCCGGTAGTTGTATTCGATCGTCCCGCCGCGCTGCTGCTCCTCGGTGAAGGAGACATTGAAGTCGAAGGCGAAGGCTCCATCGGGCGAGGACGCCCAGGGGAAGCTCCACCCCATCCGCTGCTTGTAAGCCTGCAGCTTGGCGATCGGCGCCCGCGAGACCGCCCAGAACGCCACGTCGTGATGGGCGAGATGGACCGCGAAGCCGTTGAAACCGTCGGCGATCATCGAACAGGACGGGCATCCCGCCTGGTAGTCCGGCCCGAACATGAAGTGGTAGACCAGGAGCTGCGACCGCCCCTGGAACAGCTCCGGCAGCGAGGCGATGCCGTCATCGGTCTCGAACCGGTAGTCCTTGTCGACCCGGACCCAGGGCAGGTCCTGCCGCCGCCGCGCCAGCTCGTCGCTGCGCCGGGTCAGCTCCTTCTCCGCCGCCAGCAGGTCGAGCCGCGCCGCCAGCCATTCCTCGCGGGTTCCGGTCGGGTGCTGCGCCATCGTTCCACTCTCCATTGGTGTCCGGTGGGTTAGACTGGTGCCGGGGAGCGAAGGACGGGGAGTGACAAATGTGACGGGATTCCGATGGACTCGCTGATCACGGCCGCGGGGCGGGCGCTGGCGGCAGGCGATCCGCTCGGCGCCCTGAACCGGGTCGCCTTGCGCGACGACGCGCCGGCGCTGGCGCTGCGCGGCATCGCCATGGCGCAGCTCGGCGACCTCGCTCGGGCGAAGGCCCTGCTGCGCCGGGCCGCGCGCGCCTTCGGGGCGAAGGAGGCCGTTTCCCGCGCCCGCTGCATCGTCGCCGAGGCCGAGGTCGCGCTGGCCTCGCGCGACCTCGGCTGGCCGCCCAAGGCGCTGGAGGCGGCGCGGGCGACGCTGGACGAGCATGGCGACCGGCTGAACGCCGCCCATGCCCGCATCCTCGCAATCCGGCGCCTGGTGCTGATCGGGCGCCTCGACGAGGCCGAGCAGGCGCTGGCCGGCCTCGACCCCTCCCCGCTCCCGCCGGCCTGGCGCACCGCCCTTGAGCTGGTGGTCGCCGGGATCGCGATGCGGCGCCTGCGGACGGCCCCGGCCCGAGCCGCGCTGGCCCGGGCCGGCCAGGCCGCGAGCCTCGCCCGGATCCCGGCGCTGTCGGCGGAGGTCGAGAGCGCTTCCCGCATGCTGGACATGCCCGCAGCACGCCTGATCGCGCGCGGCCAGGAACGGCCGCTGCTGCTCGCGGAGGTCGAGGCGCTGCTGGCATCGCCGGCGCTGGTCGTGGATGCGTGCCACCATGCCGTGCGCGAGGCCGGCACGGCGATCCCGCTGGCCCGGCGCCCGGTGCTGTTTGCGCTCGCCTGCACGCTGGGCGAGGCCTGGCCCGGCGACGTGCCGCGGGGCGTGCTTCTCCAGCGGGCGTTCGGGGCGAAATTCGCCGATGAATCGCACCGCGCCCGGCTGCGGGTGGAGATCGGGCGGCTGCGGGCGGCGCTGCGGCCGCTGGCGGGCGTGACCGCGACGGCGCGCGGCTTCGCCCTGGTGCCGCGCCACGACCGCGAGGTCGTGGTGCTGGCCCGGCCGGTGGAGGAGCGGCATGCGGCGGTGCTGGCCTTCCTCGCCGACGGCGAATCCTGGTCCAGCTCGGCCCTGGCGCTGGCGCTCGACACCAGCCAGCGCACCGTGCAGCGGGCGCTCGACGCGTTGGCGGAGGCAGGCAAGGTGCAGTTTTTCGGCCATGGCCGGGCGCGCCGCTGGGTGACCCCGCCCCTGCCCGGTTTCACGACGGCCTTGTTACTCCCGGCCCCGCTGCCCGACGGCTAGGGTGGCCCCATGAAACGACCAAGGAAGCGATCCATGACCGACATCATCCGCGAATACGGGCCGTTCCCGGGCGTCGACGAGGTGGCCGGCGTCACCTTTGACGGCCAGCACGTCTGGTTCGCGTCCGGGGACAAGCTGAACGCCCTCGACCCGAAGAACGGCCAGGTGGTGCGCTCGCTCGACGTGGCCGCCCATGCGGGAACGGCCTTCGACGGCCGGCACCTGTTCCAGATCGCCGAGAACCGGATCCAGAAGATCGACCCGAAGACCGGCCGCGTGCTGGCCACCATCCCGGCGCCCGGTGGCGGCCACGATTCCGGCCTCGCCTGGGGCGAGGGCACGCTCTGGGTCGGGCAGTACCGCGACCGCAAGATCCACCAGGTCGACCCCGAGACCGGCAAGGTGCTGCGCACCATCGACTCCAACCGCCACGTCACCGGCGTCAGCTGGGTCGACGGCGAGCTGTGGCACGCCACCTGGGAGGCCGATGAGAGCGAGCTGCGGCGGATCGATCCGCAGTCCGGCGAGGTGCTGGAAAGCCTGGAGATGCCGGCCGGAGTGAACGTGTCGGGCCTGGAATCCGACGGCGCCGACCAGTTCTTCTGCGGCGGCGGCAAGACCGGCAAGGTCCGGGCGGTGCGCCGGCCGAAGCGGGGCGGGTGAGCGCACCACCTTGCGGCTTCCGCGTACTCTGGATATAAGTCTGGATATACAGCGGAGCCTGAGATGAGCAAGCCTTCCCAGCGACGCGCCGTTGCGAATTTCCGGAATCGGCTCGCCGAAAAAGGGCTGGTCCGGTTCGAGGTGACGGGCCGGGACGCCGATCGCGACCTGGTTCGCACCCTGGCCCGGCGGCTCGCCGAAGGCGGGCCGGGTTCCGATCGCCTCCGTGCCGTCGTCAATCAGGCGGTTGCAGGGGAGCCGCCCAGGAAAGGCGGCATCCTCCAGGCGCTCATGGCATCGCCGCTCATCGGCTCCGAACTCGACCTGACCCGTCCGCGCGAGGAAGGACGGAAGGTCGACCTCTGATGCGCTATCTGCTCGACACCAACATCATCAGCAACTTCACCAGGCCGGCCCCGTCCCGGTCGCTGATCGCGTGGATGGCCGAGCAGTCGGATGACGATCTCTTCATCGCCTCGCTGACCCTGGCCGAAATCCGCAGGGGCGTGCTGGAAAAGCCGGCCGGCAAGAGGCGCGACCAGCTCGATGCCTGGTTCTCGGGCCCACACGGGCCTCAGGCCTTGTTCGCAGGCCGGGTGCTCCCCTTCGACGACCAGGCCGGGCTCGTCTGGGCGCGGCTGATGGCGGACGGCAAGGCGAAGGGCCGTCCCCGCAGTGGCCTGGACACCATCATCGCGGCGATCGCCGAAGCCAACGACTGCACCGTCGTCACCGACAATGAGCGCGACTTCGAAGGCATCCCGGTCATCAATCCGGTCCGCGGACCGGATTGATTCGTCCCTCCTCCCACTCGATCGTCCCGGGCGGCTTCGAGGTGATGTCGGTGACGACGCGGTTGATGCCGCATTGACGATGCGGGTCGAGACCCGGCCCAGGACCTCGTGGTCGAATGGGTAATAACCGGCGGTCATGCCGTCGGTCGAGGTCACTGCCCGCAGCGCACAGACGAAGTCGTAGGCGCAGCCGTCGCCCATCACGCCGATCGCTCTTCGCTGGAATTGCCCAGTGCCATGGGCTATATGACTATCTACATGGTCAGGAGCGTGGCATGGACGCGGTCAATCTGGCGGATGCCAAGGCGCATCTGAGCGAGCTCGTCGATCGGGTGGAAGCCGGGGATTCGATCGACATCACCCGGCGCGGCAAGCCGGTCGCCAGGCTCACCGCCGTGGCAAAGCCCCGCAAGCGGGTCGACCTGCCGATGCTCCAGGCCCTGACGGCAACCATGCCGCCGCAGGCGCAGGACGCCGCCGAGCTGGTGCGGTCGATGCGGGATGGCGATCGCTACTGATGCTCTATCTCGACACGTCGCTGATCATCGCGGCGCTCTCCAACGAGATCTCGACCGCTCGAGCGCAGGCCTGGCTGGCGGCGCGAGATCCGGCGCAGCTTCTGATCAGTGACTGGACCATCACCGAGCTGTCGTCGGCCATGGCGATCAAGCTGCGGACCGGGCAGATCACCCTGGACCAGCGCGCAGCGGCGCTGGCGATGTTCAACAAGCTGGTCGCGGAGAGCTTCGTTGTGCTGCCGGTGACGGGCGGACAGTTCCGGACAGCGGCGAAATTCGTCGATCAACACACTCTTGGCCTGCGCGCGGGCGATGCGCTCCACCTCGCCATCGCGTCGGACCACGGCGCCACGATCCACACGCTCGATCAGCGGCTCGCCCAGGCCGGGCCCCTGCTCGGCGTGCCCACGCAGTTGCTGGCGTGACCGAGGCGGCTCCCTCGTCATCCGCCGATGCATGGCGAGCCCATGGCCGGTGACTGGACCGCCGAGCAGAATGACGCGATCGTCGCGGACTATTTCGCGATGCTCGCCGACGATATCGCCGGACGTCCCTACAACAAGGCCGGGCACAATCGTCTTCTGCAGCCGGCAATCGGCCGGCCGCGTGGCTCGATCGAATACAAGCAGCAGAACATCAGCGCGGTGCTCAAGGGCCTCGGGGAAGACTGGATCCCCGGCTACAAGCCGGCCTTCAATTTCCAGGCGTCGCTCGTCGAGGCCGTGATGCGCTGGCTCGATCGGCATCCGGAGTGGCTCGCACCCGCCACGCGGATGCGAAGTGGCCCGTCGTCAGCGGGATTCCGGCAGGATGCCGCGCTGTGGATCGGACCACCGCCGACGCACAGCAATGCGCCTCCGCCGGAAGAGCTTGAGCAGATGACCGCGATTGCTCGCAAATATGACGTCGCCGCGCGAGACGCCCGCAATCGTGCGCTTGGCCGTGCCGGCGAGGAACGGGTCCTTGGCCACGAGCGCGCCAGCCTGCTTGCCGCCGGCCGGACCGACCTTGCCGAGCGCATCCGGTGGGTGTCGCATGTCGATGGCGACGGGGCTGGCTATGACATCCGCAGCTTCGAAACCGACGGCAGCGACCGGTTGATCGAGGTGAAGACGACCAATGGCTGGGAACGCACACCGTTTCACATCACGCGCAATGAACTGGCGGTTGCCGACGCGCATCGCGACGACTGGCGGCTTGTACGGTTGTGGAACTTCGCTCGGGAGCCACGAGCGTTCGAACTGCGGCCGCCGCTGGCGGCTCATGTGTCGCTGATGGCGACCAGCTTTCAGGCGAGCTTCCTGTAACGGCAGTCTGCCGGCCCGCCCCTCACTCCCACTCGATCGTCCCGGGCGGCTTCGAGGTGATGTCGTAGACGACGCGGTTGATGCCGCGGACCTCGTTGACGATGCGGGTCGAGACCCGGCCCAGGAACTCGTGGTCGAACGGGTAGTAGTCGGCGGTCATGCCGTCGGTCGAGGTCACGGCCCGCAGTGCGCAGACGAAGTCGTAGGTGCGGCCGTCGCCCATCACGCCCACCGTGCGCACCGGCAGCAGCACCGCGAAGGCCTGCCAGATCGCGTCGTACAGGCCGGCGCGGCGGATCTCCTCGAGATAGATCACATCGGCCTGGCGCAGGATCTCCAGCATGTCGCGGCTGACCGCGCCGGGGATGCGGATGCCCAGCCCCGGCCCCGGGAACGGGTGGCGGCCGACGAAGGTGTCGGGCAGGCCGAGCTCACGGCCCAGCGCCCGGACCTCGTCCTTGAACAGCTCGCGCAGCGGCTCGACCAGGGCCAGCTTCATCCGGTCCGGCAGGCCGCCGACATTGTGGTGGCTCTTGATCGTCACCGATGGGCCGCCGGTGAAGGACACGCTCTCGATCACGTCGGGGTACAGCGTGCCCTGGGCCAGGAAGCGGGCGCCGTCGATCTTCTCGGCCTCGGCGTCGAACACCTCGACGAAGGCGGCGCCGATGATCTTGCGCTTCTGCTCCGGGTCGGTGACGCCCTCGAGCCGGCCGAGGAACAGGTCGGCCGCGTCGACATGGATCAGCGGGATGTTGTAGTGGCCGCGGAACAGCGACACCACCTGCTCCGCCTCGCCCGTGCGCATCAGCCCGGTGTCGACGAAGATGCAGGTCAGCTGGTCGCCGATCGCCTCATGGATCAGCACCGCCGCCACGGCACTGTCGACGCCGCCGGACAGGCCGCAGATGACGCGGCCGGTGCCGACCTGGGCGCGGATCTTGGCGATCTCGGCGTCGCGGAAGGCGGCCATGGTCCAGCTGCCGGCGCAGCCGCAGACATGGTGGGTGAAGTTGCGCAGCAGCGCCGCGCCGTGCGGCGTGTGCACCACCTCGGGATGGAACTGCACGCCGTAATAGCGGCGGGCGTCGTCGGCGATCGCGGCATAGGGCGCGTTCTCGCTGGTGGCGACGATGCGGAAGCCGTCCGGCAGCCGGGTGACGCGGTCGCCATGGCTCATCCACACCTGCTCGCGCGCGCCGACCGCCCAGGCGCCCTCGAACAGGGTGCAGTTCTCCTTGACGTCCAGCCAGGCGCGGCCGAACTCGCGGTGGTGCCCCGCCTCCACCGCGCCGCCGAGCTGCTCGCACATGGTCTGCTGGCCGTAGCAGATGCCGAGCACCGGCAGGCCGAGCTCGAACACCAGCTGCGGCGCGCGCGGCGATGCCGCCTCGGTGACCGAGGCCGGGCTGCCGGACAGGATGATGCCGCGCGGGTCGAAGGCCCGGATGCGGTCGTCGCCCGCCTGGTTGAACGGCCAGATCTCGCAATAGACGCCGGATTCCCGAACCCGGCGGGCGATCAGCTGGGTGACCTGGCTGCCGAAATCGAGAATGAGGATGCGGTCCGGCGACGGCGTAGCGGTCGGGGCGGTCATGGCAACTCCGGGGTCGGACGGTGGGACGGAGATTTATACGTCCACCGACCGTACGACAAGCGATGCGGCCCGCGCCCTACGCGCAACGTCCATGCACGGATGACGGTTCGGTGACGGTTGCGGCCCGGAGGCGTAGCCCATCGGTTCGCTAAATCAGTACACACAATGTTCATTGCGCGAGCCACGCGACTCGTTCATGGTATGTTCTATGAAGGACACGCCACCAGATTTCGACGTCCAGGCCTATGGCCGCGGCTGCACGCTGCAACAGTGCGAGATGCTCACGCGCCTGGCCGAGATCGGCATGCAGCTGGCCGAGACGGCCGGCGCCCGCGCCCTCGCCGCCCAGGCCGCCGAAGCCCAGGCCGGGGCCGAGCCCGCGGCGGCTCAGCCCCAGGCTGCGGACCCCGGTCTCGCCTTCGCCCGCTATGCCCATCTGGTGCGCCAGACCCTGGCCCAGCGCGCCCGCGCCGTGCGGGACCTGAGCGTCCGCGACGGCGGCCGCGAGGCGCGCCGCGCCCGTCATCGCGAGGAGGTCGAGGACGTCATCGATCGCCTGATCGGGGCCGACCGCGGCACCGACCTCGCCCGCTCCGCCGCCCTCAGGGAACCGTACTGCGAGGCGATGGCCAACCTCTATTTCGACAAGGACGACCCGGTCGAGGACCGCCCGGTCTCGTCGGTCGTGGCTGGGCTCGTCTGCGGCCTCGGCCTGGTCCGGCAATGGCGCCGCTACCAGCCGCGCTATGAGAACGGCCGCCCGGGCCTGCCGGCCGGCAGCCCGGCCGAGATCCGGGCCGAACGCGCCAGCCGCCGGGCCGCGGTCATCGCCATGGTCGAAGAGGCCATCGACGAGCTCGCCGACCCCGCCCGGATCGCCGACCTCAAGGCCGGGCTGGCGGTGCGGCTGCAGGAGCCCGACATCGACACGCTGCTCGACACCGCGAGCACCGAGAAAGCCACGGTCCGCCTCTGCCGCAGCCTGGCCATCGACCTCCACTCCGACATCTGCCTCGAGAACGGCCCCGAGGCCCTGCTGGACAGCAGCTGACCGCCGCCGCCAGGGAAAAAGGCCCTCGCCAGCATAGGAACGCGTAGCCTCTCCCGCTTGCGAGACCTTTTCAGAATAGGCGTCACCCGCTCCTTTTAGTCCCCCCTCCCCTTGCGGGAGGGGGGCAGGGGGAGGGGTCTGCGCGCGTCCGCGCGCGAATGGGCAGGGCATCGAATTCGCCGTCCACGCCGGTTTGCGACAGTCTAGGCCCGCTCGATCCGAGAGAACCCCCCCCCCCAAAACACCCACCACCACGGG
>NZ_JBQJIK010000131.1:0-12964 GCF_052078665.1 Inquilinus sp. CA228
AAACCGCGCCGCCGAGACCCTCCGCCACGCGCACCGCCTCCTCCGGCGTGTACGCCACCCCGCCGCGCGGCACCGGAACGCCATAGCGCCCCAGCAGCCCCTTCGCCTGATATTCGTGGATGTTCATGGACCGTCCGTCCTGGGTGAGAGCGCGGCGCCTGAGGCCGCCCGCGAAACGGGCGGCACAATAGCATCTGAATCTCCCGGGGCAACCGAGTCGCTGCAATGCAGCATGCAGCGGGACGCAAGGCGTTGATAACCGCCGGTTTCGCGCCATCATGGTTGCTGCGGTCCGGAACCGGCGGGAGGGCGCGGCGATGTACAGGCTGTACTGGAACAAGGACACCGGCGCCTTCGCCCCCGACATCGTGCTGCGCCTGGCCGGCGCGCCCTGCGAGCGGATCCGCGTCGACCACAATGCCGGCGGGCACCGCGATCCCGACTATCTGCGCCTGAACCCGATGGGCGAGATCCCGACGCTGGTGTTGCCGGACGGTACGGTGCTGACCGAATCGGCGGCGATGATCCTGCATCTGGTCGATGCCCATCCCGGCACGGGGCTGGCGCCGCCGCCGGGCAGCAGCGACCGCGCCCGGTTCGACCGCTGGCTGCTGTTCATGGCGGTGAACCTGTACGGCGCCGTGCTGCGCCAGGCGCATCCCGAGCGCTACACCGTCGACCCCGCCGGCGCGCCGGGGGTGCAGGAGGCGGCGGACCGCGCCGTCGACCGCTATTGGGCACTGGTCGCCGACGCGCTGATGCCGGGCCCGTTCCTGCTCGGCGAACAGCGGTCTGCGGCCGACCTTTATCTCCTTATGCTGCTGACCTGGTACGACTTCCGCGAGGAGATGACGCCGCTCAGCACGATCTGGGACCGGCTGCTGGCCGATCCCGCGGTGGCGGAGAGCTGGACCCTCTACTTCTCCGGCTGATCCGCTCTGCTGCGCTGCAATATTCGGATATGCGGCGCGGGATTTTGTCTGGCAAATCGCAGAGGCGGTATTGTCGAAGTGAAGGTCTTGAAAGGCTGTTAATGTATAACATCAAGTTATTGACAGACATTCCAAGCAAATTACCCTAAATCTGTAATGTTGACGTCTGTCCCGGCGCTGCCGGACAGTGCTGCGACGTGGGGGAGCTGGCCGGACCGAGGCCATTTGTTTGCGATCCGGGCGGCCACAAGCCCCACCGCAACACAATAGGGGGACCAATCGTGAGACTGCGTCATCTGGCGGCCGCCGCGCTGGCGTCCGCCGTCGCCCTTCCCATGTCTTCCTCCCTGGCCCAGACAGCGCCCACGATCACCAAGGCCTCCGCCAGTTCCTTGGCCCTGGGCAACCCGCTCGGCGACCTGATCACCGCGCTGATGAGCCTCGACCTGCAGCGCGCGGTCACCGTCCCCGGCATCCGCCTGCACCTCGCCGCCCTGCAGCGGATCGCCGACGCCAATGACGGCAACCGCGCCGCCGGCACGTCCGGCAGCGTCGCCACCGTCAACTATCTCAAGCAGCGGCTGCAGCGCGCCGGCTACCGGGTGACGGTGCAGAACTTCGACATCCCGTATTATCTGGAGCTCAGCCCCGGCACCTTCGCCGAGCTGACGCCGACGCCGAAGACCTTTGTCGACCTCACCGATTTCACCACGATGCCGTTCTCGGGCACGGGCGACGTCACCGGCCAGCTGGTGGCGACCAACGACGTCGAGATCCCGCCGGCGCCGGCGCCGAACTCGAGCAGCGGCTGCGAGGCCGCGGACTTCCCGGCCGCGGTGTCCGGCAACATCGCCCTGGTCCAGCGCGGCACCTGCGACTTCAGCGTCAAGGCGGCCAACGCCAAGGCGGCCGGTGCCGTGGGCGTGGTCATCTTCAACGAAGGCCAGCCCGGCCGGACCGACCTGTTCCCGACCGCCGCCATGGATGTGCCGATCGACATCCCGGTGCTGAAGGCCACCTTCGACGTCGGCGCCGACCTCTACGCCCAGACCCAGGCCGGCCCGGTGACGGTGCACATCACCACCGACACGCTGTCCGAGATCCGGCCGACCTCGAACGTCATCGGCGACACCTGGTTCGGCCGGCCCGATACCGTCGTGGTGGTCGGTGCGCATCTCGATTCGGTGCAGGCGGGCCCGGGCATCAACGACAATGGCAGCGGCACCGCCGCCAATCTCGAGGTTGCCGAGCAGCTGGGCCGCCGCCAGCTGCTGCTGCGCAACAAGGTGCGCTTTGCCTTCTTCGGCGCCGAGGAGCTCGGGCTGCTGGGCTCCGAGCACTATGTCGCGTCGCTCAGCGCCGCCGAGAAGGCGAAGATCAAGGCGATGCTGAACTTCGACATGGTCGGATCGCCGAACTACGTGCGCTTCGTCTATGACGGCAACGGCTCCGACACGCCGGATCCGGGGCCGAATGGCTCGGGCCTGATCGAGAACGTGTTCCTGGCCCATTTCGCCAAGAAGAACCTGGCCACCGCCGCCACCGCCTTCGACGGCCGGTCCGACTACGGCCCGTTCATCGACGCCGGCATCCCGGCGGGCGGCCTGTTCAGCGGCGCTGAAGGGATCAAGACCGCGGCCGAGGCGCGGATCTACGGCGGCACCGCCGGCCAGCCCTATGATGCCTGCTATCACGAGGTCTGCGACACCATCGCCAACATCAGCAACCCGGCGCTGGACCAGTTCTCGGACGCCATCGCGAACTCGGTCGTGGTGTTCGCCCAGCGGCGCGACCCGGTGGTCGACCCGGTCGGGCTGGCGGCCTCGGCCGCCAAGCGGGTCGCCCGGACGGCGACGCGCGGCGCGCTCTACAAGGGCCCGCTGATGATCCGCTGACGCGGCGGCAGACGGGATTTTCGGGGTCCGGACGGTCGTGTCCGGACCCCTTTCCGTTCCCGACGCGATCCAGTAATTTGTCAGGCAAAATCTCAAAAGAGTTTGTGCACTGCAAAAGTTGTCAGACTAAATTTTCGGATGCTCAAATTTTGTCAAATATAGATCAAAAACAGATTCAAAATTCCTGTTGACGTCTTTGATAGCGCTGCCGGACAGTGCTGGCCAAGTGGGGGCTGGCCAAACCAGGGCCATTCGATTGCGCTCCGGGCGGCCACAAGCCCCACCGCAAACGACTTGAAGGGGGACCATCGTGAAACTCCGTCATCTGGCGGCCGCCTTGCTGGCGACCGCCATCGCCATGCCTGCGTCCTCGGCCCTGGCCGCCACCACCAACACCGCCCCGTCGGCCGCCGCCCAGCGCAGCCTGATCGGCGACCTGATCACCGGGCTGATCAGCGCCGACCTGCAGCGGGCGGTCACGGTCAGCGGCATCCGCCAGCACCTGACGGCGCTGCAGGCCATCGCCACCGCCAATGGCGGCAACCGCGCCGCCGGCCTGCCGGGCTACAAGGCGTCGGTCGACTATGTGAAGCAGCGGCTGCAGCGGGCCGGCTACCGGGTCACCGTCCAGCCGTTCCCGTTCGACTTCTTCGAGGAGACCGGCACGCCGGAATTCGCGCGGGTGTCGCCGTCGCCGCGGACCTACGCCCACCACACCGACTTCGCCACCACGCTGTTCTCTGCCTCGGGCGAGGTCACCGGCCGGGTGGTGCCGACCAGCAACATCGTCCTGCCGCCGACGCCGGAGCCGAGCTCGGCCAGCGGCTGCGAGGCCGCCGACTATCCGTCGGAGACGGCCGGGGCGATCGCGCTGATCCAGCGCGGCACCTGCACCTTCGCCCAGAAGGCGGAGATGGCGGAGGCGGCCGGCGCCATCGGCGTCATCATCATGAATGAGGGCCAGCCGGGCCGCACCGAGGTGGTCGAAGGCGTGGGCCTCGGCGGGCCCCGGCCCTACCAGGGAGTCTTCACCACCTTCGAGGTCGGCAACGAGCTGTACACCCAGGCCCAGTCCGGCCCGGTCAATGTCCGCATCAAGGTCCAGGCGCTCAACGAGCCGAGGACGACCTGGAACGTGATCGCCGACACCTGGTTCGGCAACCCGAACAAGATCGTCACGGTCGGGGCGCATCTCGATTCGGTGCAGGTCGGCCCGGGCATCAACGACAACGGCAGCGGCACCGCCGCCAATCTCGAGGTCGCCGAGCAGGTGGGCCGCCGCCAGCTGCTGCTGCGCAACAAGGTGCGCTTCGCCTTCTGGGGTGCCGAGGAGCTCGGCCTGCTCGGCTCGACGCACTATGTCGAGACGCTCAGCGACGCCGAGAAGGCCAAGATCCTGCTGAATCTGAACTTCGACATGGTGGCATCGCCGAACTTCGTGCGCTTCGTCTATGACGGCAACGGCTCCGACACGCCGGATCCGGGCCCGAACGGCTCGGGCCTGATCGAGAACGTGTTCCTGGCCCATTTCGCCCGGAAGAACCTGGCCACCGCCCCCACGGCCTTCGACGGCCGGTCCGACTACGGCCCGTTCATCGCCGAGGGCATCCCGGCCGGCGGCCTGTTCAGCGGCGCCGAGAACGTCAAGTCGGAGGCCGAGGCGCGGATCTATGGCGGCACGGCGGGCCAGCCCTACGATGCGTGCTACCACGCGCCCTGCGACGGCATCGCCAACATCAGCAACACCGCGCTGGACCAGTTCAGCGACGCCATCGCGAACTCGGTCATCGTGTTCGCGCAGCGGCGCGACCCGGTGGTCGACACGGCGGAGTTCGCGGCCTCGGCCGCCAAGCGCGCCGCTTCGGCCAAGCGCAGCCCGCTGTTCAAGGGCGCGCTGACCATCCGCTGAGGGCGAGGGTCTGACGATCGGGGGCCGGGCCTTGCGTCCGGCCCCTTTCTTGGACCAGACAGGATGCCGAGCGTCCTCGCGTGCCTCTCCCGCCTGGCGGGAGAGGTCGGGCGTCCGCAGGACGACCGGGTGAGGGCGGGTACCGGCCTCGACAAAGAACCCTCACCCGGAGCCGCTTCGCGTCTCCGACCTCTCCCGCAAGCGGGAGAGGCAAAAACTCGGCGCCCAGCGCGATTTCTCGGGCGTGATCTGACCCAAAACGGCCTGATTCTATCCCAGCGCTCGGCCGGTGTCGGGGTCGAACAGGTGCAGCTGGTCTTCCGGCACGGCGAAGGCCAGGCGGTCGCCGTCGCGCACCGGCACCACGCCGGGCAGCCGGGCCAAGAGGGTCGCGCCGTCGCCCAGTCGGCCATGCAGCACCGTGTCGGCGCCCAGCGCCTCGACCAGCTCGACCGCGACCTCCAGCCGGTGCTCGGGATCGGCCGGGCCGTCCAGCGTCAGATGCTCGGGCCGGATGCCGGCCAGGACGCTGCGCCCGCCCAGCCCCGCCGCCCGCGGCGTGGCGACGCGCTGGCCGCCGGGCAGCACCACGCCGTGGCCGTCCGCCGTCACCGTCGCCGGCAAAAAATTCATCGCCGGCGAGCCGATGAAGCCGGCGACGAAGACCGAGGCCGGCCTCAGATAGATCTCCAGCGGCGGGGCGATCTGCTCGGCCGCGCCGCCATTCATCACCATGATCCGGTCGGCCAGCGTCATCGCCTCGACCTGGTCGTGGGTGACGTACAGGCTGGTGACGCCCAGGCGGGACTGCAGCCGCTTGATCTCGATCCGCATCTGGGTGCGCAGCTTGGCGTCCAGGTTGGACAGCGGCTCGTCGAACAGGAACACGGCGGGCTCGCGCACGATGGCGCGGCCCATGGCGACGCGCTGGCGCTGGCCGCCGGACAGCTGCCGCGGCTTGCGCTCCAGCAGGGCCGACAGCTCCAGCGTCTGCGCCGCCGCGCGCACCCGGCTGTCGATCTCCGCCTTGGACAGGCCCTGGATGCGCAGCCCATACGCCATGTTGTCGTACACCGACATGTGCGGATACAGGGCGTAGTTCTGGAACACCATGGCGATGTTCCGGTCCTTCGGCTCCAGCCGGTTGACCACCCGGCCGCCGATCGCGATCTCGCCGCCGCCGATGCTCTCCAGCCCCGCCACCATCCGCAGCAGGGTCGACTTGCCGCAGCCGGACGGGCCCAGCATGACCAGGAACTCGCCGTCGGCGATGGCGCAGTCGATGCCCTTGATGGTCTCCTGCGCGGTCCCCGGGTAGGTCTTGCGCACGCCGCGGATCTCGACGGTGGCCATCTATTTCTCGCTCTCGATCAGGCCTTTCACGAACCACCTCTGCATCACCAGCACGATCACCACCGGCGGGATGATGGCCAGGATGGTGGTCGCCATCACCAGGTTCCATTCGGTGTCGGCGTCGGCGAAGGAGATCATCTTGCGCAGCGCGATGATGATCGTGTTCATCGAGTTGTCGTTGGTCACCAGGAGCGGCCAGAGATACTGGGTCCAGCCATAGATGAAGGTGATCACGAACAGCGCCGCGATGTTGGTGCGCGACAGCGGCAGCAGGATGTCGCGCAGGAAGCGCAGCGGGCCGGCGCCGTCGATCCGCGCCGCCTCCACCAGCTCGTCCGGCACGGTCAGGAAGAACTGGCGGAACAGGAAGGTGGCGGTGGCCGACGCCATCAGCGGCACGGTCAGCCCGGCATAGCTGTCGATCAGGCCGAGATTCACGATCACCTGGTAGGTCGGCACGATGCGCACCTCGACCGGCAGCATCAGCGTGACGAAGATCATCCAGAAGAACACCAGCCGCAGCGGGAAGCGGAAGAACACGATGGCGTAGGCCGACAGCAGCGAGATCACGATCTTGCCGATGGCGATGGCCAGCGCGACCACCGTGGTGTTCCACAGCACCCGGACCATGTCGACGCCGCCGATCCGGCCCGATCCGCCGAACAGCGCGCCGCCGTAATTGGCCAGGAACTCGCCGCCCGGCACCAGCGGCAGCGGCGGCGACAGGATCGCCCGGGTCGGGTAGGTCGAGGCGATGAAGGTGTAGTAGACCGGGAAGGCGACCAGCACGATCCCGACGATCAGGATGAAATGGGCCAGCAGCGTGCCCAGCGGCCGGTTCTCGATCATGCGTAATGCACCCGGCGCTCGACATAGCGGAACTGGACGAAGGTCAGGCCGATCACCAGCACCGTCAGGATCACCGACTGCGCTGCCGAGACGCCCATCTGCTGGTTGACGAAGCCGTCATTGTAGACCTTGTAGACCAGGATCTCGGTCGACTTGCCCGGGCCGCCGCTGGTCACGGCGTGGATGATGCCGAACGTGTCGAAGAAGGCGTAGACGGTGTTGACCACCAGCAGGAAGAACGACACCGGCGAGATCAGCGGGAAGATGATGGTGCGGAAGCGGTGGGCCGGGCCGGCGCCGTCGATCGCCGCGGCCTCGACCAGGCTCTTCGGGATCGCCTGCAGCCCGGCCAGGAAGAACAGGAAGTTGTAGCTGATCTGCTTCCAGGCGGCCGCGGCCACCACCAGAATCATCGCCTGGCCGCCGTTCAGCAGCGGGTTCCAGTCGAAGCCGGCCTGGCGCAGCAGCACCGCCAGCGTGCCCATCGACGGGTTGAACAGGAACAGCCACAGCATGCCGGCGATGGCCGGGGCGATGGCGTAGGGCGACAGCAGCAGGGTGCGGTACAGGCCCTGGCCGCGCACCACCCGGTCGGCCATCACCGCCAGCAGCAGCGCCACCGCCAGGGCCGAGACCGCGACCGCGACCGAGAACACGACCGTGACCTGCAGCGAGTTCAGATAGGCCGGGTCGGCCAGCACCCGGCCGAAATTATCCAGCCCGACGAAGCGGGTCCGGAGGCCGAACGGATCCTCGCGCAACATCGACTGGCGGATCGCCTGGGCGGCCGGCCAGAAGAAGAACACCAATGTGATCGCGATCTGCGGCGCCACCAGCAGATAGGGCAGGACGGTGTTCGGGAAGATCGCGCGACGGTTCATGCGGAGGGCCTCCGCCCTCCGCCGGGCCATCGGGTGAACTGGACCATCGGTTTCGATCGATCGGCGTTGCCTCTCCCGCTTGCGGGAGAGGTCGGAGACGCGAAGCGGCTCCGGGTGAGGGCCCTTTGTCGAGGCCGGGGCCAACCCTCACCCGGACATCCTGGCGGATGTCCGACCTCTCCCGCCAGGCGGGAGAGGTAACGCGCGGGGTGCGGCGACAGCTTCATTCGGCCGGACGTCGCCCGAGGTTGCCGCACGGACTAAAGGTCCGCGGCTTCCTTGATCGCGGCATTGGCGCGTTCGACCGCCTTGTCGAGCGCGGTCTTGGCGTCCTGCTGGCCGTTCAGCATCAGCTCCAGCTCCTCGTTGATGATGTCGCGGACCTGCGGCAGGTTGATCACCCGCACGCCCTTGGAATTGTCGGTCGGCGCCTTGCCCATCATCTGCAGGATCGGGATCTCGCGGGCCGGGTTCTGGTCGTAGAAGCCGGACTTCTTGGTCTCCTCATAGGCCGCCACGGTGATCGGCAGGTAGCCGGACTTCTGGTGCAGCCGGGCCTGGATCGGGGTCTGCGACAGGAACTCGAAGAACTTGGCCACGCCCTTGTATTCGGCCTCCGGATGGCCGGCCAGGACCCACAGGCTGGCGCCGCCCGGGATGGTGTTCTGCGGCGCGCCGGCGGCCTCGGGATAATAGGGCAGGGTGCCGTTGCCGAAATTGATGCCGGACTTCACCACGTCGCCCAGGCCGCCCGAGGATTCGGTCATCATGGCGCATTCGCCGCTGGTGAACTTGATCTTGGCCTCGGAGGTGCGGCCGCCATAGGAGAACACGCCGGCCTTCTGCAGGTCGGCGATGGTCTGGAAGTGGCGGACATAGAGGTCGCTGTTGATCTGCAGCTGCGGGTCCAGCCCGGCCAGGCCGTTCTGCAGGGTGGCATAGGGCACGTTGTTCCAGGCGGCGAAGTTCTCCTGCTGGATCCAGGTCAGCCAGGTCGAGGTGAAGCCGCAGGGCCAGCCCGCCGCCTTGATCTTCCTGGCCGCGTCGAACAGCTCCGGCCAGGTCTTGGGCGGCGCGTTCTCGTCCAGCCCCGCCTTCTTGAAGGCGTCCTTGTTGTAATAGAGGATCGGCGACGAGCTGTTGTAGGGGAAGGACAGCAACTCGCCATCGGCGGTGCTGTAGTAGCTGACCACGCCGCCGAGATATTGCGACTTGTCGAAGGTGACGCCATCGGCTTGCAGCACCTTGGCCACCGGGACCACGGCGCTCGCGGCCGCCATCATGGTGCCGGTGCCGGCGTCGAACACCTGCAGGATGTGCGGCGGCTGGCCGGCGCGATAGGCGGCGATGCCGGCGTTCAGCGTTTCCGGATAGGTGCCCTTGAACACGGGCACGACCTTGTAGTCGGACTGGCTGTCGTTGAATTCCTTGGCCAGGGTCTCGACCACCTCGTTGTTCGCCCCGGTCATGGCGTGCCACCACTGGATCTCGGTGGCGGCGAAAGCGGGCAGGCTGAGGGTCAGGGCCGCGGCGGCGGCGGCCGTGGCAAGGCGCAGTCTCATGGCGACACTCCCCGTTGGCGTCGGCGCTCTTCGGGCGCCACAGCCCCGCACATTGCCAGCGCGGCGGGGCTTTTGCGACTATTTTCATATCCGCGCATCGGAGCGCGCAAACGCGCGCCGCCGGACCCGTCAGCGCGAAGAGCTCCGGGCCCGCTTCACCGCCTTCTGCCAGCCCTCGTACAGCCGGGACCGGGTGCCGGCCGGCATCGACGGCTCGAACAGCCGGTCGCGCTGCCAGGCCTCGGCCACGCCTTCGACCGAGGGATAGACCCCGGCGGTCAGGCCGGCGAGATAGGCGGCCCCCAGCGCCGTGGTCTCGATCACCTTCGGCCGCTCGACCGGGGTGTCCAGCATGTCGGCCAGCATCTGGCACAGCCAGTCATTCGCCACCATGCCGCCATCGACGCGCAGCGCCTGCGGCCGGGCGCCGCCGTCTGCCGCCATCGCCTCCATCAGGTCGCGGGTCTGGAAGGCCACGGCCTCCAGCGCCGCGCGGGCGATGTGGGCCGAGGTCGAATCGCGGGTCAGCCCCAGGATCGTGCCGCGCGCGTCAGGATCCCAATGCGGCGCGCCGAGGCCGGTGAAGGCCGGCACCAGATAGACCCCGGCGGATTCCTCGACCGACCGGGCCAGGGTCTCGCTCTCGGCCGCGTGTTTGATGATCTTCAGCCCGTCGCGCAGCCACTGGATGGTGGCGCCGGCGCTGAAGATCGCGCCCTCGATGGCATAGGTCGGCTTGCCGTTGACCCGGTAGGCGGTGGTGGTCAGCAGGCGGTGCCGCGAGATCTTCGGCTTGTCGCCGATGTTCAAGAGGGCGAAGCAGCCGGTGCCGTAGGTCGACTTGATCATGCCCGGCTTGAAGCAGGCCTGGCCGAAGGTCGCGGCCTGCTGGTCGCCGGCCATGCCGGTGATCGGGATGGCGGCGCCGAACAGGATCTTGTCGGTGGTGCCGAAATGATGCGCGTTGTCGTGCACCTCCGGCAGGATCGCGCGCGGCACCCGGAACAGGGCCAGCAGCTCGTCGTCCCAGGTCTGGGTCCGGATGTTGAACAGCATGGTGCGGCTGGCATTGGTGGCGTCGGTCGCATGCACCCTTCCGCCGGTCAGCCGCCACAGCAGGAAGCTGTCGACCGTGCCGAAGGCCAGCTCCCCGGCCTCGGCCCGGCGCCTTGCGTCCGGGACGTTGTCCAGCAGCCAGGTCAGCTTGGTGGCGGAGAAGTAGGAATCGATGATCAGGCCGGTCTTGGCCTGCACCGCGGTCTCGTGCCCGGCGGCGGCCAGCTGGCGGCAGAAGGCGGCGGCGCGCCGGTCCTGCCAGACGATGGCGTAGTGCAGCGCCCGGCCGGTCTGGCGGTCCCACAGCACCGTGGTCTCGCGCTGGTTGGTGATGCCGATGGCGGCGATGTGGTCGGCGGTCAGCCGGGCCCGGGCGATGGCGTCGCGGCAGGCCGAGAGGGTGTCGGCCCAGATCCCCTCCGGGTCGTGTTCGACCCAGCCATCGGCCGGGTAGATCTGGCGCAGCTCGCGCTGCGCGCTGGCCGCCGGCCGGCCCTGCGGGTCGAACACGATCGCCCGGGTCGACGTCGTCCCCTGGTCGATCGCCAGGACATATGTGCGTCGCCGCATCTTGCCTTCCCCTGTCCCGACCATGTTCGCAAAGCACTATCCGAAGCGCGTTTGCGAACGTCAATGCAACACCGCCACCCCAGGCGACGGGGGAATCAGTCCTCCGCCACCTCCAGCGCCGCCGCGTCCGGCGCGTCGACCACCGCCCGGCACAGGCCGCGTGCGAAGCCGGCCCGGGCCAGCACCGCCAGGTCGCGCATCCGGTGCGCGGCCCGGTCGGAATCGGCCCGGAACGGCCCCAGCCGGCGCCGGCGCGCCAGCCGGATCGCCGCCGCCTGGTCCGGATCCGACCCGGGCGCGCCGCCATACAGGGACAGGGCGTCGGCCGCAACTGTCTCGTCGATGCCGGCCTCGCGCAGCTTGACCCGGATCGCCCGGGTCGACCGGCCGCGCCGGGCCAGGCCGGCGACCCGCATCTCGGCGAATTGCGCGTCGTCCAGCAGCTTCGACTTGGCCATGCGGTCCAGCAGGGCCGCGATCCGCGCCTCCACCGCCTCGACATCGACCTCGGCCCCGGCCTGCCGGGCGCGCCGGATCCGGCGCTGCAGCACCCGGCGCAGCTGGCCGGTCGAGGCGGCGTAGCGGCCGAGATAGTCCAGCGCCGCCCGCTCCAGTGCGGCATCGTCGAGCGCGGGCGGGCGGCGGGGCGGTCGGTCCATGCGCGACACTGCCGTGTCGGGGGCCGCGCTGCCAAGGGCGGTGTGGGCCGACCGCGACCAATCCAGGGACGACAGAGCCGATGTGCCGGCGAATTGCGGCCGAGCGATCCGGTTGGCGTCCGACGAGCTGTGGTGCGATGATGCGAAAAAAGCTGCAGCGCGGGCTGCCGGGAGGGGATTCACGATGTATTCCGGAGGGCGGGACGCCGGCCCGGCGATCGGACCGGTGGACGGGCATCAGCATTGGCTGGGCTCGGGCGCCGAGCGGATCTTCATGTGGGAGAAACGGGCCAGAACTCCTTTGTCCAGGGGGCTGGTTCTTCTGGTTCATGGATCCAGCGCCTGCGCCCGGCCGACATTCGATCTGCAAGTCCCCGCACGGCCGGACGCATCGATGATGAACTGGCTCGCCTGCAGCGGATTTGATGTCTGGTGCTTCGATTGCCGTGGCTACGGCAAATCCTACAAGGGCCTCGAAGTGGCCGCGACATGTTCGGATGGTGCGGATGACGCGGCGGCTGTCAGCCAGTACATCATGGACCTGCGTCGGCTTGACCGGCTCTTTGTCTATGGCACGTCATCGGGTGCGCTGCGGGCGTCGATTTTCGCGAGCCGGTTCCCGGAACGTGTCGGCCGCCTTGCGGTTGACGGAATGGTCTGGACCGGCCGGGGCAGCCGAACGCTTGAGGAGCGGCGGCAGAAACTTGCCCAATGGAAGGCATCGACGCGCAGGCCGGTCGATCCGGCCTTCATCCGCAGCATTGTCACACGCGACCTGGTGCCATCGGCCGATCCGCAGCTGGTCGACTGTTTCGCCGAGCAGGCTCTCGAGAATGACGATGTGGTTCCGACCGGCACATACATCGACATGTGCGAGAATCTCCCTGTGGTCGATCCGCAGGCCATTCTCGCGCCGACGCTGATCCTGCGCGGGGAGTTCGACGGCGTCGGCACGTTGGAGGACGACCTCGCATTTTTCGCGGCGCTCAAGACTGCGTCCAAGCAGATCCATGTCATGGCAGGCATGGCGCATGCGACGAATCTGCAGAAGAACTTCTTCACGTCCTATCAGAGGGTCGAACAGTTCTTTTCGCAGTCCGAGACTGCTCCGCTCGAGCGGGCATGACGGGCCGACCCGGCCTGTAATGCAGTTCGTCACGGCCGGAGCCCAAAGAGTCTGTTTTGAAAATCAGGGATGAGTGTTTCGTCGGATGAGAATTCCGCCCATGGCGACGAGGATCATCGCGTGCGAGACGTCGATGCGCTTTTCGTAGTCGCGGACGAGGCGGCGCCATCTG
>NZ_JBQJIK010000132.1:0-11900 GCF_052078665.1 Inquilinus sp. CA228
GAGACCGTTTGGAAGTGCGCTGGTGTGAGTCGGCTGGCGGTGGTTTCGAGAACCGGCGCGCAGCGGACGTTTGGGTCCGTGAGCACCGGAAGCGCAGAAACCGCCGTCAGACGGCCGCACCAGTAGCGCTTCCGACGGTCTCAGTAGCCGACGGTGAAGCGCTGCCGGACATGGGCTGGATTCTCCAGCTCGTCGATCAGGGCGATGGCATAGTCCTCCTGGCTGATTCGGCTCTGCCCGTCCGCCCCGACCAGGAGCTGGTCGCCGCCCAGCCGGAATGTGCCGGTGCGCTCGCCCGGCGCGATCACCGCCGAGGGCGACAGGAAGGTCCAGTCGAGGCCGGCCTCGCCACGCAGCAGGGTGAGGTAGTCGCGGCCCTTGGACGCCTCCTCCTTGTACAGCGCCGGGAACTCCGGCGTGTCGACCAGCGCCACACCCGGCGCCACCTCCAGGCTGCCGGCACCGCCGACCACCAGGTAGCGCCTGACGCCCGACGCCTTGACCGCGCGCAGCAGCAAAGCGGGGTCGGAGGCGGTGTAGTGCACCGAGCTGATCACCGCATCGTGCCCGGCCAGGAGCCTGGCCAGCCCGTCGGCGTCGAACACGTCGCCGCGCTGGGCGGTCAGCTTCGGGTGCTGCGGCAGCTTCTCCGGGTTGCGGACGATGCCGGTGACCTCGTGGCCGCGGCTTAGCGCCTCGGCCAGGATCTTGGAGCCGACACTGCCGCTGGCGCCGATCAGGGCAAGCTTCGCCATGGAATTCTCCGAACTTGGTTACGAATAGGTACCGGCGGCAAGTTCGGCATTCCCGCCCGCCCGCGCAAGAAGGGTGTTGAAAGTAACCGAGGGACTGCGGAATGACCGGCGGCGGGCTAGAACCGCTTGTACCAGAGCCGCTTCGGCCCGGTGTCGAGATGGACGAAGTCGGAGCGCCAGTAGAGGCCGAGGCCGCCGCTGGCGACCGCCCGGGCGTGGTTCGCCAGGAACACCATGCCGTAGCCCTGCACCGACAGGTCCACCGCCTTGCCCTGCAGGTGCAGGCTGTTCCGGGCGGCGCCTTCGGGGCGCAGCTTCTCGTTGGTCTCGGGGGTGCGGAAGCCGGAATGCAGGTTGATCGTCACCCGCCGGCCCTTGGCGACCTGATAGCGCCGCGACATCAGCCACAGCAGGTCGAAGACGCCCGGGTCCATGTCGGTCGCCTTGTCGACATGGTGGTCGCGCAGCAGCCAGTTCAGCCGCTTCCAGGCGTCGGCCGAAACCACGCCGTCGACGGCATAGACATCGTCGAAGCGTTCATCGGTGTGCGGGTTGTAGAGCCTGAGGCGCCGCTCGCCGGTCTGGTCGACGGCCGGGGCCGCCGCGGCGCAGAAGGGAAGGGCGGCGAGCCCCAGCAGGGCCCGCCGCCGCGTCAGCGACCCGATGGGGTCAGCCGGCATCCTTGATGCTGTCGATGATCTTGGCGACGAGGCCGTACTCCTTCGCCTCCTCGGCCGACATCCAGTAGTTCCGGTCGGTGTCGCGCTCGACCTTCTCGATCGGCTGTCCGGTCTCCTTGGCGATGATCTCATTGAGGCGGCGGCGCATCTTGATGATCTCGCGCGCCTCGATGTCGATATCGACCGCCCGGCCGCCGGCACCGCCGGACGGCTGGTGCAGCAGGAACCGCGTGTTCGGCAGCGCGAAGCGGTTCTCCTTCTTCGCCGCGAGGTAGATGTGGGCGCCGGCGCTGGCCACCCAGCCGGTGCCGATCACCTTCACCGGCGCGCCGATGAAGCGGATCATGTCGTGGATGGTGTCGCCGGCCTCGACATGGCCGCCCGGCGAGTTGATCACCAGCCGGATCGGCTTCTTCTCGTCATCGGCGGCGAGCGCCAGCAGCTGCGCGCTGATCGCCTGCGCCAGCTTCATGGAGATTTCGCCGAACAGCAGCACCGTCCGGTTCTTGAAGAGGATGTTGCCGATCTGCGGGCCGAGCTCCTCCTTCTTCTCCTTTTCGGGGCGCTCTTCCTCTTCTTCCTCTTCCTCGTCGTCGAGACGCGGCGGGAACGGGCGGTCGACCATGGGGGATCCTGTCACTTAAAAGATCTGTCAGACCTGCAAGAGGTAGCGTGCCCGACCCCGCTTCGCAACCAGGGCCTTCCGGCAATGATCGCGAAGCGGGCGGGGCGGCTTACGATTTGAGGCGGGTCCAGACCCGGTCGCGCAGCTCGACCGCGGCCGCGGAGCAGTTCTTGTTCGGGTTCAGCCGGCTCAGATATTCCTGCGGCGTGTTCACCGCCGGGTCGTCGCGCAGCTTCGCGTCCATGAACTCCGGCGAGCCCTTGATGCCGTTGTTGTAGCCGGTGAAGTTGCTGACCGCGGCGACGGTGTCGGGCTTCATCATCCAGTCGATGAAGATCTTGGCGTTCTCGACGTTCCGCGCGCCCTTGGGCACGGCGAAATTGTCGTTCCAGAAGTTGATGCCTTCCTTCGGATAGACATAGGTGACGGTCGGCTTGCCCTCCTTGGTGCGGTGCGAGGCGCCGTTCCACTGCATGTGGGCCACCACCTCGCCGGCGACCATGCGCTCGATCGTGCCGTCGGAGTTGTAGAGCGCGACAGCCGGCTTCTGCGCCTCCAGCAGCTTGAAGATCTTGCCGGCGTCCTCGCTGCTCTCGGTGCAGAAATCGATCTTGAGGTACATCGCCGCGGCCTTGTAGACCTCGACCGGGTCGTTCAGCATCGCCAGCTTGCCCTTGAACGGGCCGTCCGGGTTGAAGACCGACCACCAGCTGTCGTCGACCTTGCCGCCCTCGACCTTGGTGGTGTCGTAGCTGAAGCCGGTGGTGCCCCACATGTAGGGGGCGGAATATTTCCGCTCCGGGTCGTACCAGGGCTTGTCGTGCGGCGCGCCGACATTCTTGAAGTTCGACATCTTGCCGGCGTCGATCTCCAGCAGCATGCCGCCCTTGACCATGATGTCGACCATGTAGTCGGACGGCACCACCACGTCGTAGCCGGCGGCGCCCGCCTGCAGCTTGGCCAGCAGGGTCTCGTTCGAATCATAGACGTCGAGCGTGACCTTGATGCCGGTCTCGGCCTCGAACTTCTTCAGCAGCTCCGGCGGGTAGTAGTTCGACCAGTTGTAGAAATAGAGCTCGCCGGCAGCCTGCGCGGCCGACGCCGCGGTCAGCGCCCCGGCGGCCGCGACGGCGGCGAGAAGAAGCTGTCTTGCGGATCCCATCTCAACCTCTCTGTTGTCGTCGGATTGTGATGTTGCGCCCCGCCGACATTCGGGACGAAGGCCTGGCCGCTCAGGATTTGAGGCGGGTCCAGACCCGGTCGCGCAACTCGACCGCAGCGGCAGAGCAGTTCTGGGCCGGGCGCAGCCGGCCGGCGTCCTCCGGCGGCATGTTGATCGCCGGGTCGTCGCTCAGGGCCTTGTCCATGAAGGCCTCGGAGCCCTTGATCGCGTTCATGTAGGTGGTGAAGTTGCTGGCGGCGGCGATGTTCTCCGGCTTCAGCATCCAGGCGATGAAGGTCTTGGCGTTCTCCGGGTTCTTCGCGTCCTTCGGCACCACCAGGTTGTCGGCCCAGAGGCTCAGGCCTTCCTTCGGATAGACGAAGACCGCGCTCGGCCGCTGCAGCTTGGTGCGGTGGGCGGCGCCGTTCCACTGCATGTGGGCGACGACCTCGCCGGCGGCCATGCGGTCGACCGACCCGTCGGAGTTGTAGAGGGAGACGGCCGGCTTCTGCGCCTCCAGCAGCTTGAAGATCTTGCCGGCGTCCTCGCTGCTCTCGGTGCAGCGATCGATGCCCAGGTAATAGGCGGCCGCGTTGAACACCTCGACCGAGTCGTTCATCATCGCCAGGCTGCCCTTGAACGGGCCGTCCGGGTTGAAGATCGACCACCAGCTGTCGTCGACCGGCCCCTGCACCTTGGCGCTGTCATAGGTGAAGCCGGTGGTGCCCCACATGTAGGGCGCGGAGTATTTCCGCTCCGGGTCGTACCAGGGCTTGTCGTGCGGCGCCGCGACATTGCCGAAGCCGGGCATGGCGGCGGCGTCGATCTCCTGCAGCAGGCCCTGCTTGACCATGATGTCGACCATGTAGTCGGACGGCACCACCAAATCGTAGCTGGCGCCGCCGGCCTGCATCTTGGCCAGCAGGGTCTCGTTCGAATCATAGACGTCGAGCGTGACCTTGATGCCGGTCTCGGCCTCGAAATTCTTCAGCAGGTCGGGCGGGGTGTAGTTGGTCCAGTTGAACAGGAACAGGTCGCCGGCCGCCCAGGCGGCGGGGCCGGTCAGCAGGGTCGCGGCGAAGGCGGCGGCCAGGCAGATGCGTCGGTTCCGAATTTCGGGCCTCCCTGGTTAGCTCCGCGCCCGTCCCACCACCCAGGACAGGGCGACGAAGACGATCGAGATCAGCAGCATCAGCGCGGAGATGGCGTTGACCTCCGGCGTCACGCCGATGCGGATCATGCCGTAGATGTAGATCGGCAGGGTGGTCGCCCCGGCGCCGGAGACGAAGAAGGTGATGACGAAATCGTCGAGCGAGATGATGAAGGCCAGCATCAGCCCGGACAGGATGCCGGGCCACAGCAGCGGCAGCGTCACCCGGCGGAAGGCCCGCCAGGGCGTGGCGTAGAGGTCGGACGCGGCCTCGCCCAGGCTGGCATCCATGCCCTCCAGCCGCGCCCGGATCGGCAGATAGGCGAAGGGGATGCAGAACACCACATGGGCCAGGATGATGGTGAACAGGCCGAGCGGCAGGGCGATGGCGGTGAAGAACAGCAGCGTCGCCACCGCAGTCACCACCTCCGGCACCACCAGCGGCAGGGCGATCAGGGCGCTGACGGCGGCCTGGCCGCGGAAGCGCCGCCGCGCCATGCCGATCGCGGCCGGGATCGCCATCACGGTCGCGACCACGGAGGACACCGAGGCGACGATCAGCGAGTTCTTCGCCGCCCGCAGGATGTCCGGGTTGTTCAGCACCACGCCGAACCAGCGCATGCTGAAGCCGCCCCAGATCGTCGCCGTGCTGCCGGCGTTGAAGGCCAGCACCAGCAGCACCACGATCGGGATGTAGAGATAGGCGAAGAAGGCCCAGGCGGCGGCGCGGACGCCGGGGAAGCGGCGCAGGTTCGACGGCGCACTCATTTCGCCACCTGCGGCGCGCCGCGGAAGCGAAGCAGGTACAGCATCATCGCCAGCAGCACCACGGCCAAGAGGGCGAAGGACAGGGCGGCCCCGAACGGCCAGTTGCGGGCCGAGCCGAACTGGTTCTGGATCAGGTTGCCGATCATCATCGACTTCGATCCGCCCAGCAGGTCCGGCGTGACATAGGCGCCGAGGCAGGGGATGAAGACCAGGATGGCGCCGGCGGCGATACCCGGCATGGCCATCGGGATGACGATCCGGCGCAACGCCCGCCACTTGTCGGCGCCGAGGTCGTAGGCGGCCTCGACCAGCCGGAAATCCAGCTTCTCCAGGCTGGAATAGATCGGCAGCACCATGAAGGGCAGGAAGGAGTAGGTGAGGCCGATGGCGATCGCCGTCTCGGTGTACATCAGGTTCAGCGACCCGGTGGTCAGCCCCAGCCCCTGCAGCGCCGAATCGAGCAGCCCGCCGGAGCGCAGCATCAGGATCCAGGCGTAGTTGCGCACCAGGAGGTTGGTCCAGAACGGGATGGTGACCAGGAAGATCAGCAGGTTGCGCCGCGGCGGCGGCTGCATCGCCATGTGCAGCGCGGTCGGGAAGCCGATCAGAACGCACAGCACGGTGGTCAGCAGCGACAGCCAGACCGAGCGCAGCAGGATCTGGGCGTAGGCTGGGTTCCAGATCAGGCTGTCGTCGAAGTCGCGCTCATACAGGAAGCGGACATAGGCGTCGGGGGAGAAGGTGTTCCACTGCACCCCGCCGAACGGGCCGCGCTCGGCGACCGAGACAACCGCCATGATCGCCAGCGGGACGATGAAGAAGACCAGGATGAAGCCCACCGGGACCCCGATCAGCCCCAGGATTTTCAGTGAGTTGCCGCGCGCCATCGTGGCCCTCAATCGGCCAAAGCGTGGCCGGCGCCGGCCGGTACCGCGATGCCGACCCGGTCGCCCGGCTGGAAGCTCTGCGGCGCCCCTGTGCGGTTCTGCAGCCGGGCGGTGACCACCATCCCGTCCTCGGCCAGGCGGATGTAGTAGGTGGTGTCGGTGCCGACATAGACCACCGTCTCCACCGTCCCGGCCAGGCCGTCCGTGCCGGGCTCGGCGGACAGCAGGATGCGCTCCGGCCGCACCGCCAGGGTGGCGCCGTCGGCGCAGCCCAGCCGGGCGGCGAAGGGGCCGTCGAAGAAGTTGGTCTCGCCGATGAAATGGGCGACGAAGCGCCGCTCGGGCCGGTCGTAGATGTCGCGCGGGCCGCCGATCTGCAGGATCTCGCCCTCGCTCATCACCGCGATCCGGTCCGACATCGTCAGCGCCTCCTCCTGGTCGTGGGTGACGAAGATGAAGGTGATGCCGGTCTCGGTCTGCAGCCGCTTCAGCTCGATCTGCATCTCCTTGCGCAGCTTGAGGTCGAGGGCCGACAGCGGCTCGTCCAGCAGCAGCACTTGCGGCTCGCTGGCCAGCGCCCGGGCCAGGGCGACGCGCTGCTGCTGGCCGCCGGACAGCTGCGCCGGCTTGCGGTGCTCCATCCCGCCCAGCTTGACCAGGGCGATCATCTCGGCGACCCGGGCATCGGCCCGGGCGCGGTCGACGCCCTTCATCTCCAGGCCGAAGCGGATGTTCTCGCGCACCGTCATGTGCGGGAACAGGGCGTAGCTCTGGAACACCGTGTTCACCGGCCGCTTGTGCGGCGGCAGCCCCTCGATCGGCTTGCCGTGCAGCAGGATGTGGCCGCTGGTCGGCTCCTCGAAGCCGGCGATCATGCGCAGCAGGGTGGTCTTGCCGCAGCCGGAGGGCCCTAGAAGGGTGAAGAACTCGTTGTCCCGGATCTGGACCGATACGCCGCTCAGGGCCCGGACCGCGCCGCTCTGCTCGCTGCCGAACACCTTGGTCACGTCGACAACGTCGATTGCCGTCCCTGTCAAGATGGCCTCGTTTCTTGTTCCGGCAGGGCGCGAGACCTCGGGGGCGGACCGTCGGGGACCCCTGGCGGCACCGCGCCTGGCCGGCCGGGCCCGTTTGGGCTTCCCGCGTCCGGCCGCTGCGCTGATGGGATCGATATCAGCAGGTGCCGCGGGCAATCGCAAGCCTATCCAGGCGGTTGTGCGCGCAAGAAAAAACCCCGCCGTCGCCGGCGGGGTTCTCTCGGGTCGAAACCGGTCCGATCAGACCGAATAGTACATCTGGAACTCGATCGGGTGCGGGGTGTGCTCGAAGGCGTACACCTCTTCCCACTTCAGCTCGAGATAGGCCTCGATCATGTCCTTGCTGAACACGTCGCCCTTCAGCAGGAAGGCGTGGTCGGCCTCGAGCGCCAGCAGCGCCTCGCGCAGCGAGCCGCAGACGGTCGGGACGTTCTTCAGCTCTTCCGGCGGCAGGTCGTACAGGTTCTTGTCCATCGCCTCGCCCGGATGGATCTTGTTCTGGATGCCGTCGAGGCCGGCCATCAGCATGGCCGAGAAGGCGAGGTAGGGGTTGGCGCTCGGGTCCGGGAACCGCACCTCGACGCGCTTGCCCTTCGGCGAGGAGACATAGGGGATGCGGCAGGAGGCCGAGCGGTTGCGGGCCGAATAGGCCAGCAGCACCGGGGCCTCGAAGCCCGGGATCAGGCGCTTGTAGCTGTTGGTCGACGGGTTGGTCAGGGCGTTCAGCGCCTTGGCGTGCTTGATGATGCCGCCGATGTAGTACAGCGCGGTGTCCGACAGGTCGGCATAGCCCGAGCCGGCGAAGGTCGGCTTGCCTTCCTTCCAGATCGACTGGTGGACATGCATGCCCGAGCCGTTGTCGCCCTTGACCGGCTTCGGCATGAAGGTCGCGCTCTTGCCATAGGCGTCGGCGACGTTGTGGATCACGTATTTGTAGAGCTGCAGCGCGTCGGCGGCCTTGATCAGCGTCGCGAACTTGATGCCGAGCTCATGCTGCGAGGAGGCGACCTCGTGGTGGTGCTTCTCGACCTCGACGCCCATCTCGCCCAGGGTCGTCAGCATCTCGGCGCGCAGGTCGTGCGCGGCGTCCAGCGGCTGCACCGGGAAGTAGCCGCCCTTCGGCTGCACGCGGTGGCCGCGGTTGCCGTCCGGATAGACCTTGCCGCTGTTCTCCGACGCGTCCTCGCTGTCGAGGTAGTAGAACGCCGAGGTGGTGTTCTGCTGGTAGCGGACGTCGTCGAAGATGAAGAACTCGGCCTCGGGGCCGAAATAGGCGGTGTCGCCGATGCCGAGCGACGCCATGTAGCGCTCCGCCGACTTGGCGATCGAGCGCGGGTCGCGGCTATAGGGCTGGCCGGTGGCCGGCTCGTTGATGTCGCAGGTGATGTTCAGCTGCGCCTGGGCGGCGAAGGGGTCCATGACCGCGGTGTCGACGTCCGGCATCAGGATCATGTCGGATTCGTTGATCGCCTTCCAGCCGGAGATCGACGAGCCGTCGAACATGACGCCGTCCGTCAGCATGTCCTCGTCCACCGTCGAGACGTGCTGGCTGACGTGATGCACCTTCCCGCGGAAATCGGTGAAGCGGAAGTCGACGTATTTGACGTCGTTCTCTTTGATCAGGTCGAGGACCTTGGTCACACCATCGGCCATGATGCTTTTTTCCTGTGTTTCGGACTGTGTTTGCGTTTCTTGAGAGGCGTTCTTGGGCGGCTCGCGCGCGGGGCCGACGCTCAGATGGCGTCGGCGCCCTTCTCTCCGGTGCGGATGCGGATGACTTCCTCCACCGGGGTGACGAAGATCTTGCCGTCACCGATCCGGCCGGTCTGGGCAGCCTGCTGGATGGCCTCGATCGCACGCTCGACCAGGGCATCCTCCATGACCACCTCGACCTTCACCTTGGGCAGGAAGTCGACCACGTATTCCGCGCCGCGATAGAGCTCGGTGTGGCCCTTCTGGCGGCCGAAGCCCTTCGCCTCGGTCACGGTGATGCCCTTGATCCCGACCTCGTGAAGGGCCTCCTTCACCTCGTCGAGCTTGAACGGCTTGATGATGGCTTCGACTTTCTTCATGGGTTCGGAACCGTTCCCTGGATCGTTTGCGCGCCACCGCCGGGTGCGGAACGCTCTCGCCGACAAGTGAAGCAAGCCCCGTGCCAGTCGCCGACTCCGCGTCGGCGACCAGGACGAACGGGGGCTTGCTCAGAATTTAGGCATAGTGCTGCTTCTTTGGGCTTCGATCAAGTCAGGGCGCCCGCCATCCGGTCCACGGCCTGGCGGATGGCGTCGACGCTGTTGGCGTAGGACAGGCGCAGGAAGCCCTCGCCCATGGCGCCGAAGCTGGTGCCGGCGATGGTGGCGACGCCGCACTCCTCCAGCAGCCGGGTCTGCAGCGCCTTGGCCGACAGCCCGGTGCCGCTGATGTTGGGGAAGGCGTAGAAGGCGCCACCCGGCTCGACGCAGCGCACGCCGGGCAGCCGGTTCAGCGCGTCGACCACCACGCGGCGACGCTCGGCGAAGGCGGCGCACATCGTATCGACCGCGTCCTGCGGCCCCTGCAGCGCGGCGATGCCGGCATATTGGGCGGCGGCGTTGACGCAGGAGTGCGAGTTCACGGCCAGCCGCGTCGCGCCCTCGCGCAGCGCCTTGGGCCAGACGCTCCAGCCCAGCCGCCAGCCGGTCATGGCATAGGTCTTGGACCAGCCGTCCAGCAGGATCACCCGGTCGCGCAGGGCGGGGTAGGAGAGGAAGCAGCTGTGCTCGGCGCCATCGTAGAGGATGCGGCTGTAGATCTCGTCGCTCAGCACCGCGACATGCGGGTGCCGCTCCAGCCCCGCGGCCAGGCGGTCCAGCTCGGCCTTCGGCACCAGGCCGCCGGTCGGGTTGGCCGGGCTGTTGATGATCAGCAGGCGGGTGCGCGGCGTGATCTGCGCCAGCACCTCCTCGGCCGAGAAGGCGAATCCGTTCTCCTCGCGCAGCCGCACCGGCACCGGCGTCGCCCCGGTGAAGCGGATGGCGGATTCGTAGATCGGGAATCCGGGGTTGGGGTACAGGATCTCGGCCCCCGGTTCGCCGAACATCAGGATGGCGAACCACATCGTCACCTTGCCGCCCGGCATGATCACCACGTCATCCGGGTCGACCGTGACGCCGCGCCGGGCCTCCAGGTCGTCGGCCACCGCCCGGCGCAGCGCCGGGATGCCGCCGGCCGGGGTGTAGCCGTGATGGCCGTCGCGCAGCGCCTTCACCGCCGCCTCGACGATGTGGTCGGGGGTGCGGAAATCGGGCTGGCCGATGCCGAGATTGATGATGTCGCGGCCCTGTGCCGCCAGCGCCTGGGCCCGGGCCAGCACGTCGAACGCGGTCTCGGTGCCGAGATTGGCCATGGCGGCCGACTGGATGAGCATCTGCCTAACCCTGCTGAGTTGTGTCGGGGCGGACTATGGATCCCCAAAGGCCCGCGGTCATGCCCCGCTGCGCCTTCGAAAGGCGGGATTGCGTCTAGCGCTTGACGCCGTCACGGCGATGCCTCATATGAGCCGCCGCAAATGCCGTGGCGGCCATAGCTCAGCTGGTAGAGCACTCGGTTGTGGTCCGAGATGTCGCGGGTTCGAGCCCCGTTGGTCGCCCCATTTCCCTCCTCTGCAACGTCTGCTACAAGCGCCGGTGGCGGCTGTAGCTCAGCTGGTAGAGCACTCGGTTGTGGTCCGAGATGTCACGGGTTCGAGCCCCGTCAGTCGCCCCATTTCCCTTCCTGTCATCCTCTGATACGCCTGTCTCCACCGCATCGGAGGAGGCTGCCTTGTATCGACCGAACGCCGCGAAACGGAAGCTGCGGGCGGGCGAGCCCGTCTATGGCTGCTGGCAGGGCATCGGCCATTCGCTGATCACCGAGCTGCTCGGCCTCGCCGGCTACGACATCGTGCTGCTCGACCACGAGCACGGGCCGGCCGCGGTCGCCGATGCGGTGCCCAGCCTGCAGGCCCTGGCCGGCACCCCGGCCACTGGCATCGTCCGCATGCCTTGGAATGACCCGGTCTACGCCAAGCGGATCCTGGACATCGGGGCCGAGGGCGTGATGGTGCCGCAGGTCAATTCGAAGGAAGAGGCGGAGGCCGCGGTCGCTGCCTGCCGCTATCCGCCGGCCGGCATCCGCGGCGTCGCCTACGGCATCGCCCGCGGCGCCGATTTCGGCCTGGCGTCCGACTACCAGCAGACCATCTCCGACAATCTCCTGATCCTGTGCCAGATCGAGACCAGGCAGGCGGTGGAGGCGATTCCCGACATCGCCGCGGTCGACGGCGTCGACGGGCTGTTCATCGGCCCCTGGGACCTGTCCGGCAGCCTGGGCAAGCTCGGCCGCTTCGACGACCCGGAGGTGCGCGACACGATTCGCCGGGCCGAGCGCGCCATCCAGGACAGCGGCAAATGGCTCGGCTCGCTGCCCTCGCTCGGCCGCTCGCCGGCCGAGATGGTGCGGGACGGCTGCCGCATCGTCATCGGCCCGGCCGAGATCACCCTGCTGCGCGACGCGGCCCGCGCCGACATCGCCGCCTTCAAGGAGGCGGTCGGGAAGCTGGGCCGGTGACGATCTCCGACCTGGCGCTGCTGACCGCGGCGGAGATGGGCGAGGCCGACCGCCGCACCATCGCCGCCGGCACCCCCGGCATCGTGCTGATGGAGCGGGCAGGGGCGGCGGTGGCGCGGGCGATCCGCGCCCGCTGGTCGCCGCGCCCGGTCGCGGTGCTGTGCGGCCCCGGCAACAATGGCGGCGACGGCTATGTCATCGCCCGGCTGTTGGCGGAGCGGGGCTGGCCGGTGCGGGTGGCCTCGCTGG
>NZ_JBQJIK010000133.1:0-11188 GCF_052078665.1 Inquilinus sp. CA228
TTACAACACGAAGTCCGCCGCCGTCAGCGCGACATTGCCGGCCAGCACGATATGGAAGTCTGAGGTGCCGTCGCCGTTGACATCGCCGGCGACCGTGGTGGTCGTGGGCGAGGTGTAGGCGTAGCGCAGCTCACCCGCTGTGTGGGTGAACAGCCCGGTGCCGATGAAGTGGAACGCCTGATTACCGGCCGCCCAGACGTTGGCGTCGATCGGCGACACGTCGATCTTGTCGCCCTGGGCATGGCTGAAATCGGCGATCTTGTCCGCCTTGGCCCCCACCACGCTGTACGAGAGGGAGGAGAAGACGAAGCGATCGGCCCCGGCGCCGCCGATGAGGATGTCCGAACCGGCGCTGCCGACCAGTGTGTCATCGCCCGCTCCGCCGGACAGCGTCAGGCTGACCCGGCCGGCCCCGACCGCGAAGGCGTTGATCACGTCGTTGCCGGCGCCGCCATCGACCGTCAGCTGGTCAGCCACCTCCAGGTGCTGGATCGAGACTCGCTCCTGCAGCCCGTCGACGCCGACCGTGGACCCGGAGTTCCAGAGCGTGATGCCGTTGGCGCCGGCAGTACCCTCCACCGTCACCGCATCGATGGCCCCGTCGCCGGTGGTTCCACCCACGGTCCCGGCCAGGTCGATGTCGACCCGGTTGACCTCGGTCCCGGTCAGGTCGTGGATCCTGACCTTGTCGGCGCCGCCGAGCGCATCGAACTCGATGCGCTCGACATCGTTCAGATCCATGTTGATCGAGGCGACGTCGCGGAAGAAGGTCGCTCGCCCGAAATTGGCCAGGATGTCGACCGTCTCGGCGGCGCCCGCGCCGAGGAAGCTCATGGTGTCGGTGCCGAACCCGCCCTCGACCGTGTCGCTGCCCTCGCCCGGCGCCCAGAAGAAAACGTCGTCGCCGCTGCCCAGGAAGGCGGTATCGTCGCCCCGGGCGCCGATCACGATATCGTTGCCGGCACCGCCGAGCAGCAGGTCCGCCCCGGCGCTCCCGATCAGCGTGTCGTCACCGGCACCGCCGTCGAGCACCAGGACCATCGATTGCGGCAGCGCCCGCGCATCGAGCCGGTCGTTGCCGCCGAGCCCGTTCACGACCAGGTGGTCGCCCGCGTCGAAATGCACGATCGTGGTCTGCGCCGCCAGGCCGTTCACCACCACGGTCGTGGCCGTCCCGGTGCCGGTCTGCGACAGCGTGATCACGTCGGCGGCGGCGCCGGCGGCGCCGTTGACGATCACATTGTCCTGCGCGCCGTCTCCCGCGGCGCCGCCCGACACGGCGGCCAGGTCGACCGCCACCCGCTTGACGTCGGTGTTGACGAGATTGTTGATGGTCACCAGATCCGACCCGCCGAGCGCCTGGAACAGGACGATCTCGACATTGTCCAGGGTCATGGTCACCGTGGCGATGTCGCGGAAGAGAGTCGCCTTCCCCCCGGCATTGGCGAAGATCTGGATGTTCTCATCGGCATTGGCGCCGACGAAGTCGAGCATGTCGGTGCCCGCCTCGCCGTCGATGGTGTCGCTGCCGTCGCCCGGAAACCAGCGGAAGATGTCGTTGCCCGTGCCCAGGAAGGCGGTGTCGTCGCCCTTCTTGCCGATCACGAGGTCGTGGCCGCCCTTGGCGTTGATGGTGTCGGCATCGTCCGTGCCGAACAGGGTTTCACCGGCCTCTGTGCCGTTGATGATAGCCATGGATGTTCCCCTTCTCCACAGGGCGGCCGGCGGCCGCCGCTCGGTTGTGTCTCACCCGGCCAAGATGCCGGACGTCCGGGGGAGTCATGTGTTACCGAGGTCACCCGACGGTCGGATCCGCATGAGTCGCGCCGCCGGATGTGCTCCAATGGCCGGATCCGAGCGCGGGAGTCGCGACCATGCTGAAGCGGATCGAGGCCGGGGTGCTGAGCGTCGCCTATGAGGAGAGCGGCGATCCGTCGGGTTGGCCGGCGGTGCTGCTGCACGGCTTCCCCTACGACATCCACAGCTATGACGAGGTGGCACAGCGCCTGGCCGCGCAGGGCGCCCGGGTGATCGTGCCCTATCTGCGCGGCTACGGCCCGACCCGCTTCCTGTCGGCGGCGACGCCGCGGTCGGGCGAGCAGGCGGCGCTGGGGCACGACCTGCTGATGCTGCTGGACGCGCTGCGGATCGAATCGGCGGTGCTGGGCGGCTACGACTGGGGCGGCCGCGCCGCCTGCATCGTCGCGGCGCTGTGGCCGGACCGGGCGCGCGGCCTGGTCTCGGTCAACGGCTACAACATCCAGGACATCGCCCGGTCGGGCGAGCCGGCCTCACCCGAGGCCGAGTTCCGCTACTGGTACCAGTACTATTTCCACGGCGAGCGCGGCCGGCGGGGACTGGAGCGCAACCGGCGCGATCTGTGCCGCCTGTTGTGGCGGCTGTGGTCGCCGGACTGGCGCTTCGACGACGCCACCTACGAGCGCAGCGCCGAATGCTTCGACAATCCCGACTTCGTCGATGTCGTGATCCAATCCTACCGCCACCGCTTCGCCCTGGCCGAGGGCGATCCGGCGGTGGCGGAGGTGGAGCGCCGGCTGGCGGCGCAGCCGCCGATCACGGTGCCGGCGATCACGCTGGACGGCGACGCCGACGGCGTGATGCCGCCCGGCGGCACCGCCCATCACGCCAGCCGCTTCACCGGCCGGCACGAGCACCGGGTGGTGGCGCCGGGGATCGGCCACAACCTGCCGCAGGAAGCACCCGAGGCCTTTGCCGAGGCGATGGTGACCGTGAAGGGCTGGGCCGGCGGCTGACGGCGGCTCACCGCATCCCGTATTGCGCGTCATGCAGCCGGCGGTAGAGGCCGCCGGCGGCGACCAGGTCGCGGTGCCGGCCCTGCTCGGCGATGCCGTTGGCGTCGACCACCACGATCCGGTCGGCGTGCTGGATGGTCGCCAGCCGATGGGCGATCACCAAAGTGGTGCGGCCCCGCGACAGCTCGGCCAGCGACTGCTGGATCGCCTGCTCGGTCTCCGTGTCCAGGGCCGAGGTCGCCTCGTCCAGGATCAGGATCGGCGGGTTCTTCAGGAACATGCGGGCGATCGCCAGGCGCTGCTTCTGCCCGCCCGACAGCTTCACCCCGCGCTCGCCGATCACCGTGTCCAGCCCGTCCGGCAGGCCGGCGACGACGCCCTCGAGCCGGGCCCGCCGCGCCGCCTCCATGATCTCGGCCTCGGTCGCGCCCAGCCGGCCATAGGCGATGTTCTCGCGGATCGAGCCGGCGAACAGGAACACGTCCTGCTGCACCACGCCGATCTGCCGGCGCAGCGAGGTCATGGTCATGTCGCGGATGTCGATGCCGTCGACGGTGATGCGGCCGCCCTGGACCTCGTAGAACCGCGGCAGCAGCGAGCAGATCGTGGTCTTGCCGGCACCCGACGGGCCGACGAAGGCCACCGTCTCGCCCGCCTGGATGACGAGGTCGATGCCGCGCAGCACCGGCGTCCCGTCGCCGTAGCCGAAGCTGACGCCGTCGTAGCGGATGTCGCCCTTGAGCGCCGGCACGTCGACCGCGCCCGGCCGGTCGACGATGTCCGGCTCGGTGTCCAAGAGCTCGGTGTAGCGGCGGAAGCCGGCGATGCCCTTGGGATAGGTCTCGATCACCGAATTGATCTTGTCGATCGGCCGGAAGAACACGGCGACCAGCAGCAGGAAGCCGACGAAGCCGCCCTCGCTGAGCCGGCCGGTCAGCACGAAATAGGCGCCGGCGATCATCACCACCATCTGGATCAGCCGCATGCTGAGATAGCTGAGCGAAGTGCTGGCCGCCATGATCCGGTAGGCGTCGAGCTTGGTCCGCCGGTAGTTCTGGTTGTCGTCGGCAAACAGCCGGCGCTCGTGCTCCTCATTGGCGAAGGCCTGCACCACGCGGATGCCGCCGACATTCTCCTCGATCCGCACGTTGAAGTTGCCGACCCGGCCGTACAGGGCCTGCCAGTTGCGGGTCATGCGGCCGCCGTAGCGGCTGGTCAGCCAGGCGGTCAGCGGCACGATCGCCGCGGTGATCAGCGCCAGCTCGGCATTGACCGTCAGCATCAGCGCGAAGGCGCCGATGAAGGTCATCACCGCGATGAACAGATCCTCCGGCCCGTGATGCGCGACCTCGCCGATCTCCTCCAGGTCCTTGGTCAGCCGGCCGACAAGATGGCCGGTCTTCTGGTTGTCGAAGTAGCTGAAGGACAGCTTCTGCAGATGGTCGAAGGCCTTCCGCCGCATCTCGGTCTCGATGTTGATGCCGAGCATGTGGCCCCAATAGGTCACCACCGCCATCAGGCCGGTGTTGGACACATAGATGACCAGCAGGCCGGCGGCGGCGAGCAGGATCAGCGGCCAGTCGCCGCTCGGCATCAGGCTGTCGATGAAGACCTTGACCGCGATCGGGAAGCCGAGCTCAAGCAGGCCGGAGACGATGGCGCAGCAGAAATCGAGCAGGAACAGCCCGCGATGCGGCCGGTAATAGGCGAAGAAGCGTTTCAGCATCGGTCGTCTCGAAGTCAGCCGCCGGACTGCCACGCCCGGATCGAGTCGACCGGGTGCAGCAGCATCAGCACGTTCAGGGTCAGGTTGTCGCGGATCAGCCAGCCGGTGAACAGCTCGAAGGCCACGGCCAGCAGCACCGTCAACCACACCGGCGCCCGCGCCGCGAAGAAGAACCCCGCCAGCATGAAGCCGATGTCGGAGACCGAGTTGATCACGCTGTCCCCGGTGTAGCCGAGCGCGATCGTCGCCTCGCGGTAGCGGTCGATGATCATCGGGCTGTTCTCGGCGATCTCCCAGGCGGCCTCGATGGCGATGGCCAGGAGGGCCCGGGCGCCCAGCGGCAGCCGCCGGGCGACGAGCCAGGTCAGCCCGAAGAACAGGAAGCCGTGGATGATGTGCGACGGCGTGTACCAGTCGGCAATGTGCTGGGAGTTGTCCGAGCTGAGCACATCGGAGGTCCACAGCTTGACCGTGCCGCAGGTGCAGATCGGCACCCGGCCCATGGCCAGCAGGATCGCCGCCGTCGCCGCCACCAGGCCGAGACCGAGCAGGAGGTACACGCCTGGCGACAGCCGGCCCGGCCGTGCCGCCCTGAAGGATCGGTTCACCATGAGCGCAGTCCTAGCACGGCCGGAGGGCTGCGAAGCATTCGCAGACGTCAGGACGACGCGCCGCTTTCGGCATGACGGGAGGGTGAGGCGAACCTGGCCGTTTGTGGTGAAATGCTGCTTTCCATCGGGGAGAATGGATCGTGGATTTGCTCGACCAGCAGCGGACCCTCCGCACCAGAGAGGAGTTTGCCGCCTTCGTCGACCAGCTTCGGCAAGACCTGCTGAAGAGGCCGGAGGAATGGGAGAACCCGACCCTCGACCGCTTCCTGGAGGCCATGGCGGCTTGGGTTTCCGCCAGCCCCGGGCATTTCCGCAATATCGGCCAGCCCTATCCAGAGGACGTCAACTGGAGCTTCTTCGCCGGCGTCCTGCTGGCGGCCAGAATCTACGAGTAGCCGCCGTCGAGATCAGAGATAGGGCGAGGCCAGCCAGACCGTCCGGTTGCGCAGCCGGGTCAGGAGCGGCCGGGCCCGCAGCGTCGCCAGCGTCTCCGGCCGGGCCGAGGCGATGCGCTGCCGGATGGCGGCATCGACCTCGCCGGCCACGCCGCGGTCGTAGATCTCGACATCCAGCTCGAAATTGAGCCGCAGGCTGCGCGAATCGAGGTTGGAGGAGCCGATCAGCGCCCAGGCGCCGTCCACCGCCATCAGCTTGGAGTGGTCGAACGGGCCGGTCGCCCGCCACACCCGGCAGCCGGGCCGCAGCACCTGGTCGAGCTGCGCCGTCATGGCGGCGTCGACCAGCGCCAGGTTGTTCACGCTGGGGATGACGATGTCGACCTCGACCCCGCGCTGCGCCGCGATGGCCAGGGCGCTGGTCAGCGGCAAGTCGGGCAGGAAATAGGGCGAGCAGATCCGGATCGAGCGCTGCGCCACGGCGATCGCGCCCATCACCAGGCTGTGATTCGAGCCGAGGGTGAGGTCGGGCCCGGACAGGATGGTGCGGGCCAGCACCGAGGGCGCCGGCTGCGGTTGCGGCAGCGACTGCCAGGCCTTGCCGTGCAGCCGCTCGCCGGTGGTGAAGCGCCAGTCCTGGGCGAAGGCGGCCAGCAGGCTCTGCACCATCGGGCCGCAGACCCGCGCGTGGGTGTCGCGGGCCGGCGGCCCATCGGCATAGGCGCTGGAGAACTGGGCCCGGATGTTCATGCCGCCGGTGAAGGCGGTCTCGCCGTCGACCACCAGCAGCTTGCGGTGGCAGCGCAGATTGGCATAGGGCAGCCGCAGGCCGATCAGCTTGCCGTTGAAACGGGCGGTGGTGACGCCGCCCTCGCGCAGCAGGCCGACGATCTGGGGCCGCGAATAGCGCGCGCCGATGGCGTCGATCAGCACCCGCACCGCCACCCCGCGCCGCGCCGCCTCGATCAGCGCCCCGGCGATCTCCTGCCCGACCGTGTCGTTGTCGAAGATGTAGCTCTGCAGCGCGATCGAGGACCGGGCGCCGCGGATCGCCTCCAGCATCGCCGGATAGGCCTCGTCGCCGCCCTGCAGCAGCCGCAGTTCGTTGCCGGCGGTCACCGCGAAGGGCGAGACCTTGTCGCCGAGCCGCTGCAGCGAGGCGAATTGCGGCGCCGAGGCCGCGGCCACATCCACCGCCGGCCCGGTCTCGTGGTCGTCCATGCCGGCGCCCGACCGCCGCCGCCGGCGCGCGATCGCGGCGCGGCGCACCCGGTTGACGCCCAGCACCAGATAGATCAGGGCGCCGAGGATCGGGTTCAGCACGATCACGCCGACCCAGCCGGTGGCGGCGCGCACATCGTCCTTGGTCATGATCGCATGGATGGCGCCGGCGATGCCGAGCACGAGGCTGGCCGCCAGCACGATGTCGGGCCAGTACGTCGTCCAGAAGCCGTTCATTCCGTCCATAGGTCGATGTTCCGCCGTCCATCCCCTGCCAGCAACCCCGGCGGCCGGCAAGGCTCAGCGACGTTACAGGAGAAAGAGGTGCCGGCGCCTTGACGTCGGCCGGCGTCGCCCATAGTTTGGATCCATGGATCCAAATTCGATTGCCGATGTGCTGCGGCGAGATATCGAAGCGCGCCTGCTGCCGCCGGACACGGCGCTGCGCCAGGAGAGCCTGGCGGAGCGCTTCGGGGTCAGCCGCCAGCCGGTGCGGCAGGCGCTGGATCGGCTGCTGGCGGAAGGGCTGGTGGTCCGCCGGTCCGACCGCAGCCTGGCCGTCGCCGGCCTGTCGGCCGGGGAAAGCCAGGAGTTGGCTGCCCTGCGCATCCTGGTCGAGGGCGAGGCCCTGCGCCTGTCGCTGCTCCGGCTGGAGCCGCGCGACCTGCGCCGGGCCGCGCGGCTGGCCGAGGATCTGGCCGAGGAAGAGAATCCGGCGGCGATCGAGGAGCTGGACGTCGCCTTCCACGCCGCCCTGTACGGGGCCTGCGGCAATGCCCGGATGCTGCGCCTGATCGATTCGCTGCGCCGGGAAGGACGGCGCTCCTATGCGATGCAGCCCCCGGGCTCCGCCTTCCGCGCCGCGATGGCGCAGCAGCACGAGGCGATTCTGGCCGCCTGCCGGGCCGGCGACGCCGCCGCCGCCGTCCGCGCCCTCGCCGCCCATCTGCGGGCGGCAGCCGATCCGCAACCGGGAGAGACCTCATGAGCCGATATCAGGCCACCGTGCTGTGGCAGCGCCCGCCGGACATCGCCTTCACCGACGGCCGCTACAGCCGGGCGCATCTCTGGCGCTTCGACGGCGGCGCCGAGGTGCCGGCCTCGGCCTCGCCGCACATCGTGCCGCTGCCCTTCTCCGCCCCCGAGGCGGTCGACCCGGAGGAGGCCTATGTCGTCGCCCTGGCGAGCTGCCACATGCTGTTCTTCCTGTCGATCGCAGCCAAGCGCCGCTTCGTCGTCGACCGCTACGGCGATTCGGCGGAAGGGGTGATGGAGACGGACGCCCAGGGCCGGATGGCGGTGACCCGGGTGGTGCTGAACCCGCGCGTAGCCTATGCCGGTCCCGCGCCGGACCATGCCGCCGAGGAGGCGATGCACCACGCCGCCCACGCGCAGTGCTTTCTGGCCAATTCGGTCAAGACCGCGATCGAGATTCGGCTGGAATGATGTTTCAGGACCGCCCTCCACCCCGCTGGAGATGTCGGACCCCGGCACTGCGATCCGGCAAATGCCCGGCAGCCGCATGCGAGCGGCGCATGGCACCCATGCAAATCTCCCGCCCAAAAGAAACCCTCGGCTGCCTGGACCGAAATTTTGTTTCAAGATATCGACCATTTTAGAGCAGCGGAGGGCTCGGCATTCGCGGCCGATAATGAAACAACTCCACATCCGGAAATTTTTATCCAGTTTTGGATGCCCTTGAAAGCATCTCCACCGAGCAGATAATAAAATTTCTTTGTTAAGAAATATTCTGCCTTTCCTCCGAAATATCATAATGGAAAATCTTACCGATATTTTTTATACCAAGAGGAGTCCCCTACCCTGTCATGATCCTTTAAGTTGTTTGTAAACGACGATTTTGTGATCTTAGGTCGAGAACGGCGCCATGTGCAGGCAGCGCTGGGACCGATACTGAAAACGCGATAGCGGAGAACGAATATGGCATTGTCACTGGAACTCCTGGGGCTGTTGGGCGTCAACCTCGAAGACAGCAACGACGACGTCCTCGTCGGCAACAGCATTATCGACGTCCTCAGCGGCGGTGACGGCGACGACGTCATCGAAGGCAAGGGCGGCGCCGACGTCATCAGCGGCGGCGACGGCATCGACACCCTGAGCTACGAGACCTCGGGCGCGGCGGTGCGTGTGAGCCTCGTGCCCGGCCTGCTCGGGCTGATCAGCCTGAACAGCGGCGGCGACGCCACCGGCGACCTGGTCAGCCTCGGCTTCGAGAACATCGTCGGCTCGGCCTTCGCCGACACCCTCACCGGCGACAACACCTCGAACACCCTGGTCGGCCTGGCCGGAGACGACACCATCAACGGCGGCGCCGGGAACGATGTGCTGGTCGGTGGCTCCGGAAACGACCGGATGGACGGCGGCACCGGCGTCGACACCGCGAACTATGTCGACGCGGCCACGGCGATCATCGCCGATCTGACGGCGGGCACGGGCACCAACCCGGCCGGCACGGAACACGACACCCTGATCGGCATCGAGAACCTCACCGGTTCGCGCTTCGCCGACACCCTGACGGGCGACGCCGGCGACAACGCGCTCAGCGGCGGCGCGGGCGACGACGTCGTCACCGGCGGCGCCGGGAGGGACGCGATCGACGGCGGCACCGGCCTCGACCGTGCCAGCTACGCGGCCTCCAACGCTGCCGTGACCATCAGCCTGGCCGCCGGCACCGCCAGCGGCGGCCATGCCCAGGGCGATGTCCTGACCCACATCGAAAGCCTGACCGGCAGCGCCTTCAACGACAGGCTGAGCGGCAATGACGGCACCAACGTCCTGAGCGGCCTGGCCGGCAACGACACCATCTTCGCCGCCGGCGGCGACGACGTCATCTACGGCGGGACCGGGGCGGACTTGATCGACGCCGGCAACGGCCAGGACACCATCTACTATGTGAGTTCCACCGCGGGGGTCACGGTCAATCTGACCACCAACGTCAACACCGGCGGTGAGGCCGCGGGCGACTCGCTGTTCAATGTCGAGGGCGTGGTCGGCTCGAGCTTCGCCGACAATCTCACCGGCCAAAACAACGACAACAGACTCTCGGGCTTGGCCGGCAACGATGTCCTCAACGGCGCCGGCGGCGACGACACCCTCTTCGGCGGTGCCGGGGCGGACGTGCTGAACGGTGGCACCGGCCTCGACGCGGCGAGCTACGAGTTCTCGGCCAGCGCGGTGGCCGTCGACCTGACCGCCGGGACCGGCACCGGCGGCGACGCCGCGGGCGACTCGTTCACCAGCATCGAAAACCTGGTCGGCTCGCGCTTCGCCGATACCCTGGCCGGCGATGCCGGATCCAATGATCTGCGCGGCGGCGACGGCAACGACGTGCTCAGCGGCCTCGCCGGCGACGACACCTTCACCGGCGGCGCGGGCGCCGACACGATCAACGGCGGCGCCGGGACGGATGGCGCCTTCTACACCCAGAGCAATGTCGCGGTGAACGTGAACCTGGGGACCGGCTTTGCCTCCGGTGGCCATGCCCAGGGCGACCTGCTGATCGACATCGAGAACGCCGGCGGGTCGGAGTTCAACGACACGCTGATCGGCTCCGCTGGGAAGAACATCCTGTCCGGGGACCTGGGGAACGACACCATCCGTGGCGGCGGCGGCGCTGACGAGCTGGTCGGCGGCGCGGGAGCGGACACGTTCGTCTACACCGCGACCTCCGACAGCCCCTTCCAGGCCGGTGACCTGATCCGCGACTTCAGCCATGCCCAGGGCGACCTCATCGACCTGTCGGGGATTGACGCCAACACCGGCGCGGCCGGCGACCAGGCCTTCACCCTCATCGGCAGCGCGCTCTACAGCGGCGTCGCGGGTCAGCTCCGCGTCGCCAACACTGCGCCCGGCGTCCTCACCATCGCCGGCGACGTAAACGGCGACAGCGTTTCCGACTTCCACATCAATGTCTACGGCACCAGCTTGGCAGCCGACGACTTCGTTCTGTAAGCGAACGCACTACGAGCTCGGGGCCGCCCTTCGGGGCGGCCCTTTTTTATGCCGTCGCCTCGGCCGCCCGGCGCCGCGCCTCCTCGGTGGCGCGGCGGAAGCGGGCCAGACGCCGCTCGGCCCGCGCCATCCGCTCCGGCCGCGGCTCATGGATCGCGCCGACGGTGTCCGGCGGTGTCGGCCAACCCAGCGCCGCCGCAGCGATGCGGTAGCCGCCCATCGCCGTGGTCGCGGTCGGCAGGTCGGCGCATTCCACCACCCGTCCGGTCGCGTCGGCGATCAGCTGCGGCCAGATCCGGCTGGCGCCGCCGCCGCCGGTCAGCCGGATCGGCCCCGGCAGCGCCGCCATGGCATCGAGATTGTTGCGCAGCGCCAGCGCCACCCCTTCCAGCACCGCGTAATGCAGGGCGCTGCGGCCCAGCGCGCGGTCGCGGGCGAGCAGGGCGCGGCGCAGCGCCAGGACGACGCTGGTCGCGCGCGCCGCCTCCTGTG
>NZ_JBQJIK010000134.1:0-11012 GCF_052078665.1 Inquilinus sp. CA228
GGGATAAGGCAGCAGAAGTTCTTCCGAAAAAGCGATCGGCTGGAGCCCGGACCCGATGAACGTCCTGCACGCGGTGTCGGAGATCTATCCGCTGGTCAAGACCGGCGGCCTGGCCGATGTCGCCGGGGCGCTGCCGCCGGCGCTGGCGGTGGCCGGAATCGCCGCCCGGATCCTGGTCCCGGCCTATCCGGCGGTGCTGCAGGCGATGCACCGGCCGGAGGTGGTGCTGGAGGATCCGGCCCTGTTCGGCGGCGGCCCGGCGCAGTTGATGCTGGCCGAGCTCGACGGCGTCGCCGTCCCCGCCTATGTGCTCGACTGCCCCGGCCTGTTCGCCCGGCCCGGCAACCCCTATCTCGGCCCCGACCGGCAGGACTGGCCGGACAACCATCGCCGCTTCGCCGGCCTCGGCTGGGCCGCGGCGCGCGTCGGCCTCGGCGCCGACCCGCGCTGGCGGCCGGACATCGTCCATGGCCATGACTGGCAGGCCGGCCTCGCCCCCGCCTATCTCTCGTTCCAGGCCGCCGGCAGCGCGCGCCCGCGCGCCATCACGACGATCCACAACATCGGCTTCCCCGGCTGGTTCCCGGCCGCGACGGCGGCGGAGCTCGGCCTGCCGCCCGGCAGCCTGTCGATCGACGGGCTGGAGTATTTCGGCGGCGTCGGCTTCCTCAAGGCCGGGCTCTCCTACGCCGACCGCATCACCACGGTCAGCCGCACCTATGCGCAGGAGATCCAGACGCCGGAATACGGCTACGCCCTGTCCGGCCTGCTGGCCGCCCGCGCCGCGGACCTGGTCGGCATCGTCAACGGCACCGATTACGGCGTCTGGGATCCGCGCCGCGACCCGAACCTGCCGGCGCCCTACGGGCCGGACGACCTGGCCGGCAAGGCGGCGTCCAAGGCGGCGCTGCTGCGCGAGTTCGGCCTGCCGGAGGATGACGGCTCGCCGCTCTTCGCCATGGTCAGCCGGCTGACCGGGCAGAAGGGCTGCGACCTGCTGCTCGATTCCATCCCGGCGCTGCTCGCGGGCGGCGGCAGGCTGGTCCTGCTCGGCTCCGGCGACGCCGAGCTCGAGGCCGGCTTCCAGGCCGCGGCGGTCGCGTATCCCGGCCGGGTCGCCGTCCGCATCGGCTATGACGAGGCGATGTCGCATCTGCTGCAGGCCGGCGCCGACGTGCTGCTGGTGCCGTCGCGCACCGAGCCCTGCGGCCTGACCCAGATGTACGCGCTGCGCTACGGCACCCTGCCGCTGGTGCGCCGCACCGGCGGGCTGGCCGACACCGTGGTCAATGCCAGCCACGACGCCATCGTCGAGGATCGCGCCACCGGCTTCAGCTTCGACGACCCGACCGCCCCGGCCCTGGCCGGCACCATCAGCTGGGTCTGCGGCCTGTGGCGCGACCGGGCGCTGTGGGCGCAGCTGCAGCGCCGCGCCATGGCCCAGGATTTCAGCTGGGACCGCGCGGCGGTCGAGTACGTCGCCCTGTACCGCGACCTGCTGGCGACGCCATGACCGAGGAAACCGGAACCATCCCGGCGGCCGGCGGCACGCCGGTCGCCTGGCGCCGCCGTGCCGGCACGGGTGACGGCCGGCCGGGGCTGGTGTTCTGCGGCGGCTTCCGTTCCTCGATGGCGGGGGAGAAGGCCGGCTTCCTCGACGGTTTCGCCGCCGAGCGCGGCCTCGAATTCCTGCGCTTCGACTATCGCGGCCACGGCGTCTCCGGCGGCGTGTTCGCCAACCTCGTGCTCGGCGACTGGATCGCCGACGCGCTGCTGGTGCTGGACCGGCTGACCGAGGGGCCGCAGATCCTGGTCGGCTCGTCGATGGGCGCCTGGGTGGCCACCTGCGCCGCGCTGGCCCGGCCGGGCCGGGTGGCGGGGCTGGTCGGCATCGCCGCCGCGCCGGACTTCACCGAGGACCTGATGCTGCCGGCGCTGGGCGAGATGGGGCTGGCCCGGATGCGCCGCGACGGCTTCGTCGACCGGCCCTCGGCCTATGGCGACGGCCCCTACCGCATCACCTGGCGGCTGATCGTGGAGGCGCGGTCGCATCTGCTGCTGCGCGGCCCGGTGCCCTTCGCCGGCCCGGTGCGCCTGCTGCACGGCATGGCCGACCCCGACGTGCCCTGGCGCCAGAGCCTCCGCCTGGCCGAGGCCCTGTCCGGCCCGGATGTCCGCCTGACCCTGGTCAAGGACGGCGACCACCGCCTCTCCCGGCCGCAGGACCTGGCGTTGCTGGGGCAGGCGGTGGAAGAGGTCGCGGCCGCCGGGCTTGGGTAACTATCGCAGAAGCCCGAGAATCAGTCGGGCTGCCAGCGAGGCGGTGACGCAGACGGCGATGATGATGGCCAGGCCGGAACCGGTCCGGTCGGCCCCTTCCGGCAGGATCTCCTTCGCCAGAAACATCAGCGAGATGCCCGTGGCGAGCGGAATGCCCTGGCCCCAACTCGCGGCGGGGTCAAGCAGGGGCGTCAGGGCCATGCAGATGACAAAACCCACGCCGACACCGAAGAGGCCACGGATCGTCGGCGCTCGGAGCGGCTTGTCGAAGACGGCCATCGGCCCTTGCGAACAGTTGCGACCCCTATCCTATCAGATCGACGGCCCGCCGATCACACTCCCGTCCAGGTGAGTGACGGCGACCGCCGGCTCAAGGGCCAGGAAGTCCTTCGTGATCGCCACCGCCTCGGCCAGGCCGATGCGCTGGACCTCGACGCCGGGCGGGAAGGCGGTGCACAGGCGGGTCGGCATCATCGGGTCCAGCAGCACGAAGACGCCGCGGTCGTCGGCCCGGCGCACCAGCCGGCCGAAGGCCTGCTTCAGCCGGAACCGGGTCTGCATGTCGCTCCAGCGCTGCTTGCCGAAATGCAGGCCGCGGGCGCGCGACAGGATGTCGGGCCGCGGCCAGGGCACCCGGTCGAACACCATCAGCCGCAGCGCCCGGCCCGGCACGTCGACGCCGTCGCGCACCGCATCGGTGCCCAGCAGGCAGGCATCGGTCTCGCCGCGGAAGATGTCGACCAGCGTGCCGACATCCATGCCGTCGAGATGCTGGGCATAGAGCGGCAGGCCGGCCGCCTGCAGCGCCGGGGCGATGGCGTGGTGCACCGCCCGCAGCCGGGTCACGGCGGTGAACAGGCCCAGCGCCCCGCCGCCCGCCGCCAGGAACAGCTCGCGATAGGCGGCGCCGACCTGGTCCAAATCGTCCTTGCGCACGTCGCGCACGATCAGCACCCGGGTCAGGGCCGGGTAGTCGAAGGGCGAGGCCACCTGGGCGCGGATCGCCGGACGCGGCAGGTGGCCGGCGCCGGTGCGGTCCTCCGCCGCGCGCCAGTCGTCGGGGTCGTCGCCGGCGCCGTCGGTCAGGGTGGCCGAGGTGACGACCACGCCATGCGCCTGCCGCACCAGCGCGTCGACGAAGGGCCGGGTCGGGTCGACATGGTGGCGGTAGAAGCCGAAATCGAGCTCGCGCCCCTCCACCCGCTCGATCCCGAACCAGTCGACCAGCCAGGGCGGCGTCGGCTCGCTCAAGGATTTCAGCATGCCGCGCCAGCCGCCGATCTCCATCTTCGCCCGCCGATCCAGCGACCGGGCGGCGGCGTCCAGCCGCTGGCGCTGGTTCGGGTCCAGCGATGCGGCCTCGTCGTCCAGCCGGTCGCGGAACGCCTTGGCCAGCGCCTGCAGTGGCGCCTGCAGCCCGGCCAAGGCGACGTCCAGCGCCAGGGCGGCGTCGACCAGCCCCTCGACCGGATCGGTGGTGTCGCATTCCAGGGTGTAGGGCCCGTCGGCGCCCTGGGCCCGGGCATAGACCTGGGTCCGGGTCAGCGCCAGGAAGCGCTCGGCCGGCCCGCGCGGGTCCTCGCCATGGATGCGCCGGCCCCAGCCCGGGCCGGGCAAAGCGCGGGCGGCGCGCTCGATGTCGTCGACCGTCGCCAGCGCCTCCTCGCCCGGCAGCAGGTCTTCGACCCGGCGCTTCAGCCCGCGGCCGCGGCTGGCCCGGCGCCCGCCCTCCTCATGGCCCAGCAGCCAGCGCCGCAGGTCGGTGGCCTCCAGCCCGGTCAGGTGGCCGGCAAAGGCGGAATCGGCGGCCTCGAACAGGTGGTGGCCCTCGTCGAAGACGAAGCGGCTGGGCGCGTCGCGGTCGTCCACCCCGCCCAGCGCCGCCTGGATCATCACCAGCGCGTGGTTGGCGATGACGATCTGCGCCTTGCGCGCCCGGCGGATGCCGCGCTCGATGAAGCAGCGGCTGTAATGCGGGCAGCCGGAATGGATGCATTCGCCGCGCCGGTCGGCCAGGGCCACGCTGTTCGGCCGGCCGATGATGTCGGCCAGCCAGCCGGGGAAGTCGCCGCCGGTCAGGTCGCCGTCGCGCGTCGCCGCGGCCCAGCGCGCCATCAGGCCCAGCGGCACCGCGTCGCGCGGGTTCAGCGCCAGGCCGCGCACCGCATCCTCGTAGTTCAGCAGGCACAGATAGTTCTCGCGCCCCTTGCGCAGCACCACCTGGCGGGCCTTCAGCACCGGGTCCGGGAACAGCCGGTCCATCTCGCCATCGATCTGGTGCTGCAGGTTGCGGGTGTAGGTCGACACCCACACCGGGGCGCCGTTCTTCTGGGCCCAGACCGTGGCGGCGGCGAGGTAGCCGAGGGTCTTGCCGGTGCCGGTGCCGGCCTGGGCCAGCACCACGGTCGGGTCGTCCGGCGCCGGGCGCGGGCCGAAGGCGGCGGCCACGGCGCCGGCATAATCGCCCTGCTGCGGCCGCGGCTCGGCGCCCTCGCCCAGCATCTGCGCCAGCCGGGCGCGGGCCTCGCGCGGCTCGACCCCGTGCTGCGACGGCGGCGGGTTCGGCGGCTCGGCCTCCCATTCCGGCAGATGGGCCCAGATCTGGTAGGCGCCGCGCTTGCGATGGTCCTCGACCGGCGCGCGCAGGCCCAGCGCCTTCAGCACGAAGGGCGCCCAGGGCCAGCCGGCCTCGCCCATCCGGGTCGCCAGCGCCGCCGGGTCGCTGCGCTCGTCGGCCGTCGGGATCGACAGGCCGCGCAGCAGCGTCTCGGCCAGGCGGGGCAGGGTGATCGCCGCATCCTCCAGGCTCGCCGGCACCGGCAGGCCCAGCGCCGCGGCCAGGCCGCGCGGGGTCGGCGCGGAGAACCGGCCGGGCCGGGCGAAGGCGAACAGCTCCAGCAGGTCGAAGGCGCCCATCACCTCCAGCCCGCAGCGCCGCCCGACGGCCTTGGCGTGGCACAGCAGCAGCGGCGGCCCGTCGACCCGCCGGCGCAGCGCCGCCGGGTCCAGCGCCATCAGCTCGCCATCGGCGGTCAGCAGCACGCCGCCCTCCGGCGCCAGCACCAGCGGCTCGGCGTCGGGCAGCGACAGGATCGGGGCGGGCGGGGCGATCATGCGCGCACTATAGGGGCGCGCGGCGCCGGCACCAGCCCCGACCGCATTCCACGATCACGAATTGTTCTCGCATGACTTCGCGTTGCCTCTCCCGCCTGGCGGGAGAGGTCGGGCTCGCGCAGCGAGACCGGGTGAGGGCAGGGCCGGGCTTCGACAAAGAACCCTCACCCGGAGCCGCTTCGCGTCTCCGATCTCTCCCGTAAACGGGAGAGGCAACACGTCAGCTCAAGCGTGGACCGAAGCCTGATAAATCTCGTCCACCGCCTTCCCCAGCGCGGCGTTGAACTGCGCATCGCTCATATCCCGCTTCAACTCCTCGACTAAAGCGCGCGAAAAACTGGCGATCATGCCGGGGTTGGCGGCCAGGCGGCGGCAGGCGTCGGCCCTCGTGTAGCCGCCGGACAGGGCGACCACCCGGGCCACCGCCTTGTGCGCGATCAGCTCGGCATAGAAGCCCGGCTGCTCCGGGATGGTCAGCTTCAGCATCACCCGCTGCCCGGCCGGCAGCGCGTCCAGCCCCTTCAGGATCTCGGCCCGCAGGATCCGCTCGGCCCCGGCCTTGTCGGGGCTCTTGATCAGCACCTCCGGCTCCAGGATCGGCATCAGCCCATGCGCGGAAATCTGCGCCCCCAGCTCGAACTGCTGCTTCACCAGCGCGGCGATGCCGGCCTGCGACGCCAGGTTGGCGACCGAGCGCGCCTTGGTGCCGTAGACGCCCAGCGCCCTCGCCCGCTCCAGCAGCGCATCCAGCCCCGGGATCGGCTTCATCAGGCTGACGCCGTCGGCCTCGGGCTGCAGCCCCTTGTCGACCTTCAGGAACGGCACCACGCCCCGCTCCCGCCACAGGAAGGTCGGCATCGGCTTGCCCTCGGCCTGCCCGTCCATGGTCTTCTCGAACAGGATCGCGCCGATCACGGTGTCGCCGGTGAAGGCCGGCGCGGTCATGATCCGCACCCGCATCTCATGCATCAGCCGGAACATCTCGTCGTCGCCGCCATAGGCGCTGTCCGGGATGCCGTACAGCCGCAGCGCGCCGGGGGTCGACCCGCCGCTCTGGTCCAGCGCGGCGATGAAGCCCGGCTTCTCCGACATCTGCGCCGCCATCGCGTCCTGGGTCATCGTCATTCTCCTGGTTCCGGCCCGGGCGGGAGGCAGGGCCTCGACCGCCGGCCTGTGGGGTGGCCCCCGTTGTGGCATGGCGGCGGCGGCCGGCGCAATCCTCGCCCGCCCGCCGGCCAGGGCAATCGCCTGAAGCGTCTCCGGTGGCGGATAGGGCGCAGTCCGATTGCCTCTCCCGCTTGCGGGAGAGGTCGGAGACGCGAAGCGGCTCCGGGTGAGGGGATTTCGTCGAGGCCTGGGCCCGCCCTCACCCGGTCGTCCTACGGACGCCCGACCTCTCCCGCCAGGCGGGAGAGGCAATGCAAGGCCGTCGACGTCGCACTGCTTTCACGCGATCGCCCCGACCCGCCGGCCTTCCCGGCGTCCAAATTCACGACAACTTGTCGTTTATTCGGCCGATTCTACCTTGTGGGGCTGCCGCGCTGGTCTAGACTGTCCTGTCCCGTTCATCGAGGTCCGCCATGTCCGCCCGCCTGCCGCTGTCCCGTCGTGCCCTCCTGTCCGGCGTCGGCGCCACCGCGGTGCTCTCGGCGATCCGGCCCCACGGCGCCTGGGCCCAGACCCCGGTCAAGGGCGGCACCCTGACCGTCGCGGCCGACACCGAGCCGCGGAATCTCAATCCGGCGCTGGTCGCCTCCAACGGCGTGTTCTACGTCGCCAGCAAGGTGGTCGAGCCGCTGGCCGAGATGGCCACCGACGGCAAGCTGACCCCGCTGCTGGCCACGGCGTGGGAAGGCAGCGCCGACGGCAAATCCGTCACCTTCACCCTGCGCGACGGCGTCACCTGGCATGACGGCAAGCCCTTCACCTCGGCCGACGTCGCCTTCTCCGCCACCGAGCTGTGGAGCAAGCGGCAGAATCTCGGCCGGGTGCTGTTCAAGACCCTCGAAGGGGTGGACACGCCGGACGACCGCACCGCCGTGCTCCGCTTCGCCACGCCGATCCCGCTGCAGCTGGTCGAGAACGCGCTGCCCGCTGTCACCGCCGTGGTGCCGAAGCACCTCTACGAGGGCGTCGACATCGACACCAACCCGCACAATGAGCAGCTGGTCGGCACCGGCCCCTTCCGCTACGGCGAGCACAAGCCGGGCGAATACTACCTGCTGGAGCGTAACCCGAATTACTGGGCCCCGGGCGGCCTGCCGTATCTCGACCGCATCGTCTACCGCGTGCTGCCGGACCGCGGTGCCGTCGTCGCGGCGCATGAGGCGGGGGAGATCCAGCTCTCCGCCTTCTCCGCCGTGCCGCTGGAGGAGCTGGAGCGTCTGAAGGGCCTGCCGGAGCTGGTGGTGGTGCGCAAGGGCTATGAAGGCATCACCTACCAGCTGACGGTCGAGATCAACCACCGGCGGAAGGAGCTGCAGGACGTCCGTGTCCGCCGCGCCATCGCCCATGCGATCGACCAGGACTATGTGGTCGGCACCATCTTCCGCGGCTATGCGGCGGCGGCCACCGGCCCGGTGCCGAAGACGGGCGTGCCCTTCTACACGCCGGACGTGCCGACCTGGCCGTTCGACCCGAAGCAGGCCGAGGCCCTGCTGGACGAGGCCGGCTATCCACGTAAGGACGGCGGCACCCGCTTCGCCCTGCGCCTGCTGCCGGCGCCGTGGTTCGAGCAGACCCGCCAGATGGGCGACTATCTGCGCCAGGCGCTGCAGGCGGTGGGCATCGACGCGACGCTGGTGACCAACGACGCGGCTGGCCACACCAAGGCGGTCTACACCGACCACGCCTTCGACCTGGCGATCGGCTCGCCGGTCTACCGCAACGACCCGGCGATCTCGACCACCATCCTCTATCGCGGCGGCCTGCCGGCCGGCGTGCCGTTCTCGAACCAGTACGGTTATGACGACCCGGCGATGAACGACCTGATCGACCGGGCGGCGGTGGAGCTCGACCCGGCGACGCGCATCGACCTGTACAAGCAGTTCCAGGTGCGCGCCGCCGACCAGCAGCCGCTGATCGTGGCGGCCGAGTTCACCTTCCTCACCGTCGCCAGCCGCCGGCTGCACAACATCGCGACGAATCCGCGATGGGCGACGTCGTCCTGGGCGGATACGTGGCTGGATCAGTAGGGACGGGTGATCGGACCGAAGCACCGTTCCCCCTTCCTGTCATTGCCGGGCTTGACCCGGCAGGATCGACCTTATCAAGCACTGCGGCCAGTCGAGTGGTCACGTGGTTCAGCCTAACTTCTCGAAATCATTGAAGAGTTGCACCCAGTGCTCGACCACAGTTACGTCAAATTTGTTGATCCCGCGCGAGAGCGCCCGCTTCTTGGCCTCCCGAGAAACGTCGACTTTCCATCCCTCAGGCAGTGAAATGCTCTGCGATGATGCCCATGCCTCGATCTGTGGAACGATAGGTTTTCCCGGCGAGATCACATCGGCAAAAGGTATGTCGGCCTGCCGCATCAATCTATCGACCACTTCGGTGAGAAACTCAGGAGGGAAAAGATCTTCAACTTCTGAATTTTTAAAACCCACATATTTGTCGGTCGACAGTATCCGCTCTTTAGCGGTCTGATAGAGGCCATTCTCCATATCACGAGATACCTTTTGTCCTATCTCATCGCCGTCAAAGAGCATAACGGGTAGGATTTCGTTGCGTCCTGTCAAGATACTCGCTACGACTTTGGCGTTCTTTGCGCCGTGTGACGGGGGAAATACCAACTCTCGACTGGGATTTATCTTTTTTCCCCCAATTAGGAGTGCTTTTATTGTTGCTAGATAATGCTGGTCGGAAGGGCCTTCCACGATTATCGGATGGCAGCCGAGCAATAGGCTTTCGGCGACATTCATGTTTAGAGCCGAGTAGATCGCGTAAGTTGCACCGCTTTTTCGTGGATCCTCGCTGCCCCTCCTGAGGTCAGCAGACGCCTTGGTAGAGCCATCGTTGGCTACGTAGACCTTGCGCGCACGATCAAGCGAATCCGCGTCAACAAGGAAGGGTGAGTGGGTTGTGTAAATGATTTGGTTGGTCTGAGATAGGTTTACGAAGAAGGCTGACAAATCACGTTGCGCAAGCGGATGTAGTGATAGTCCTGGTTCGTCCAGTAAAAGTATTGCATTACGGTGATCTCGGCTACTTTCGACCAAAAATATAAGGTAGAAACTCAAGAACCATTGAAGGCCACTGCTTCGGTCTTCGAGTTCAACCTTTTCTGGACGCTTGCTGTCGCTGACCCAAATGCGGAAATGATCCCCGTCAGCCTGAAACTCAAATGTATAGTCACCCTGTTTCCACCAATCCCGGAATCTTTTTGTGAGATCGGTGCCAGCGGAATTGAGCAGGATAGTGCGGTCACGCTTTTTTGTAGCAATATCTGCAATCTCGCTGTCCGTTGGTTTGCGGCCCTCCGAATTCCTGAAGTCCCTACCAAGTTCAAGAATCTCCTCCGGTTGCAAAGTTACAAAACTAAATAGTACGCGAAGGGTGCGTGCTTTTGCTGCCTCGCGGGCACCTAGATCGTTGCGTTTTAAGTTTTGAACCACATGTGGTAAATATATCTCGGAATCCAGATTTCCATAGTTCGAATAGTATACGAATCTTGGGAGACTTTCGATCACAAGGTCACGTATATCACTTATTTCATCTAGAGGTGATGGTGTTAAATATTCGATCTTTGATTTTAAAGTATTTATTAACTGTTGAAAACGTGGAACAATCGAGCTTGTTGCGGCTGGAGTCTGAGGTATGGTCTCGCTCAGTTTGGCTACCAGTTCTCTTAGTCGGGGAGCTGACAGTGATTTCTGAGGTAATGCGGCAGCGGCATTATCAAGTGAGGCTAGCATATCTGGTTTGAGCGTCGACTCTTTTGCTAAAGGCGAGATTGCCGATATCTCAGATTTGGCGCTGTCGATGATCTCCCGTATTTCCTCAGTCGGGATCTCAGTGCGCGGTTTGTATTTCGGAAATTTAATTTCGTAATTCCCATCAAAATATCTACTGACCTCAACTACGTCGAGGTATTTTGGATCAACTTCGGAGAGCTCCCCGAGTCTGGTTGCACATTCGGAGCAATCGAATTCCGCAGTGATGAATTTAAATTCTTCTGGGTTCGCTCGGACGGCGGTATAGTTTCCTTTTGGATAGTCAGAAGTAGGCTTGATATCACCCTCTCTCGCTGGATTTAGCTTCCAAAGGGGAAGGAGTAGGTTCGTTTTTCCAGATTCATTGACGCCAACAAGTGCTGTTACCTGTTCAGTCTCTATCCAGTCGCTATCAATTACCGACCGAAAATTAGTAACTTTGAATTTAATTAATCGCATTTTGTTCTCCGCTTATTGATTAACTCTTATAAATCTGGAAACCCGAAATCCTGCTCGCTACCGGTTATTTCTGCTCCTATTCGGATTAAATCGAGACCCCGCCTAAGAGACCGTTTGGAAATTGCGGATGGGGGCTTTCTCGGCGAGCGAGGATATGATTCAAGCTATGGATGTGGACGGAACAGAGCCGTGGCCGGATGGCCGAGATCGCAAAGAAGACCAAGCGCT
>NZ_JBQJIK010000135.1:0-10052 GCF_052078665.1 Inquilinus sp. CA228
GGCGGCGCCCGCGACGCCGGGCCGGGCGTGGCGCAGCGCAACACCCATGCCGATCCGATCGACTGGCGCGGCGGCCGCGGCTTCGCCGGCATCGACCGGGCGCTGGCGCCGGTCCTGCGCCATCTGGCCGACCGCCGCAGCGGCACCGCCGACCCGGAGGAGCCGACCGGCCTCCTGACCCACCACCTGGCGCATGACGACGAAGGATGGATCTTTCTCGACGGCCTGCTGACGCTGCTGGCCCGGCATCCGGCCGTGGCCTGGCCGGATGCCGACAGCCTGTTCGGAGCCCGGACATGACCGCCCACCGCTATGACATGGCCGAGCTGGGGGGCGACTACGCGCGCGGCGCGGCCGGGGTGGCGCTGACCGCGCTGCCGCTGATCCTGCTGCCGATGCACTGGATCGTCGCCGTTGCCTTCAGCGCCGCGGCGCTGGTGTTCCTGGCCTTCCTGCTGCGCACCTGGCTGCGGCACCGCAGCGTGATCGAGGCCGACGACCAGGGCATCGTCGCCCACGGCCCGCTCGGCACCCGCATCGCCTGGCGCGACCTGTCCGGCTTCCGGCTGCGCTACTTCTCGGTCCGGCGCGACCGCCAGCGCGGCTGGATGCAGCTGGACCTGCGCGGCAGCGGCCGGCGCCTCAGGGTCGAATCCACCATCAGCGGCTTCGACGAGATCGTGTCGCAGGCGCATGACGCGGCGGTCGCCAGGGCGCTGCCGATCGACGATTCGAGCCAGGCCAACCTGATGTCGCTCGGGGTGGTCACACCCCAGGCTGGGCTGGCCGAGCGCTGGGGCGTTCGCCCCGCTACAGACGGGCCCGTCGCCGATGGACCGGCCACCGACAGGCCCGAGGAATGAGGGGTCCGCCGCGGTGACCGACATCCTGCGCCTGCACGATCTGCGCATCGGCTTCGCCGTGCCCGGCGGCACGCTCGAAGCCGTGCGCGGCGTGTCGCTGCGGGTGCCGGCCGGCAAGACCGTCGCCGTGGTCGGCGAAAGCGGCTCCGGCAAGTCGGTGCTGGCCCAGTCGGTGATGGGCATCCTGCCCAGCAACGGCCGGGTCACCGGCGGCAAGATCCTGTTCAGCGACCCGGACAAGCCGGGCACGGTCGTCGACCTGGCCAAGCTGCCGCAGGAAAGCCCGGAATATCGCGACATCCGCGGCGGCCGGATCTCGATGATCTTCCAGGAGCCGATGACCTCGCTGTCGCCGCTGCACACGGTCGGCAACCAGATCGTCGAGGCGGTGCGGCTGCACCGGCCGGTCGGCCCGGCCGAGGCGCGCGACCTGGCCCGCGAGATGCTGCGCCTGGTCGGCTTCCCCAACCCCGCCCGGGCGCTGAAGACCTATCCGTTCGAGCTGTCGGGCGGGCTGCGCCAGCGCACCATGATCGCCATGGCCCTGGTCTGCCGCCCGGCCCTGCTGATCGCCGACGAGCCGACCACCGCGCTGGACGTCACCATCCAGGCCCAGATCCTGAAGCTGATGCAGGACCTGCAGGCCGAGCTGGGGATGGCGATCATGATCATCACCCACGATCTCGGCATCGTCGCCAACATCGCCGACGAGGTGGTGGTGATGTATCGCGGCGAGGTGATGGAATCCGGCCCGCTCGGGCCGATCTTCACCGATCCCCGCCACCCCTATCTGAGGGCGCTGCTGCGGGCGGTGCCGCGCTTCGACATGGGGCATGAGCGGCTGATGCCGATCCGCGAGATCCGGCAGGCCGACGGCCACATGATGGGGACCGGCAAGAAGACCTGGACCGAGGCGGCGGAGGCGGCCGGCCCGCTGCTGACGGTCGAGGGCATCTCGAAGACCTTCGCCATCCGCAACAGCGGCCTGTTCGGCGGCGGCCGGGAGGAGCGGATCATCGCGGTCGACGACGTCTCCTTCACCATCCGCCGCGGCGAATGCCTGGGGCTGGTCGGCGAATCCGGCTGCGGCAAGACCACCCTGTCGAAGATCCTGATGCGGGCGCTGAGCCCGGATGACGGCAGCATCGGCTTCAACGACCACGGCAAGGCGCTCGACGTGCTGGCGCTGGAGGGCCAGGACCTCAAGGCCTTCCGCCCGCGCATGCAGTTCATCTTCCAGGACCCGTTCAGCTCGCTGAACCCGCGGATGACGGTGTTCGACATCCTGACCGAGCCCTTGACCATCCACGGCATCGGCACCCCGGCCAAGCGCAAGGCGATCGCCAAGGAGCTGATGGAGCTGGTCGGGCTCGACATCCGCCACCTGCAACGCTACCCGCACAGCTTCTCCGGCGGCCAGCGGCAGCGCATCGGCATCGCCCGGGCGCTGGCGCTGCGCCCCGACCTGGTGATCTGCGACGAGCCGGTCTCGGCGCTCGACGTCTCGATCCAGGCCCAGATCCTGAACCTGCTGAAGGACCTGAAGGCCCGGCTGGGCCTGACCTATCTGTTCATCAGCCACAACCTGGCGGTGGTCGACTACATCGCCGACCGGATCATGGTGATGTGCCGCGGCCGGGTGGTGGAGCTGGCGCCGCGCGCCTCGCTGTTCGCCCGGCCGGTGCACCCCTACACCAAGGCGCTGCTGGCCGCCGTGCCGGCCCCCGACCCGTCGCGGCGGCTGGATTTCGCGGCGCTGATGGGCGGCCGGGCCTCCGACCCCGGGGCGTGGCCGGCGCCGTTCACCCTGGGGCCCGACAAGCCGGGCCGGCTGGTCGAGGTCGACAAGGGCCATTTCGTCCGCGCCACCGAAGCGCCCGCGCTGGAGCTGGTCGCGTCATGACCCGTTGGCTCGCTCTCCTCGTGATCCTGCTCGGCCTGGCCCAGGCCCCGCCCGCGGCCGCCGGCCCGGTGCTGGTCGAGACGCCGCTCTACGAGCAGGACGTCGCGGCCGGCAAGCTGCCGCCGGTGGCAGAGCGCGTGCCGCAGGTACCGTCGGTCGTCGACATGGCGGCGGAGGGCAAGGAGCCGGGCAAGCCGGGCGGCGAGATCGCCTGGATGGTCGCCCGCGCCCGCGACATCCGGATCATGAACACCTATGCCTATGCCCGGCTGGTCGGCTACGGCCCGGACTTCAAGCTGCATCCGGATCTGCTGGAATCGGTCGATGTCGAGGGCGAGAAGGTGTTCACCCTGCATCTGCGGCCGGGCCACAGATGGTCCGACGGCCAGCCCTTCACCAGCGAGGATTTCCGCTTCTCCTGGGAGGACATGGAGCTGGACAAGGAGCTGTCGCCCTACGGCCCGGACACCCGGATGCTGGTCGAGGGCGAGCTGCCGAAGGTCGAGTATCCGGACCCGGTGACCGTGCGCTTCTCCTGGTCCAGGCCGAACCCGGAGTTCCTGCCGGCCCTGGCCGGCCCGGCACCGCTCTATCTGTTCGCGCCGGCACACTATCTGAAGCAGTTCCACAAGAGATACGCCGACGCCAAGGCCCTGGAGGCGCTGGTCAAGCAGGCGGGCATGCGCAACTGGGTGGCGCTGTTCAACCTGCGCAGCAAGCTGATCGATTCGGCCAACCCCGACCTGCCGGTGCTGGAGCCCTGGGTCGTCACCACCAAGGCGCCTGCCGACCGCTTCGTCTTCGTCCGCAACCCTTACTACCACCGCATCGACAGCCAGGGCCGGCAGCTGCCCTATCTCGACCGCGTCATCGTCAACGTGGTCGAAGGCTCGCTGATCCCGGCCAAGGCAGGCGCCGGCGACGCCGACCTGCAGCAGCGCGGCCTGCGCTTCGACAACATCAGCTTCCTCAAGGCCGGCCAGGCCGCCGGCCAGTACAAGGTCCGGCTGTGGACCACCGCGCTGGGCTCCGAGGTCGCCCTCTATCCGAACCTGAACTGCAACGACCCCGACTGGCGGAAGCTGAACCGCGACGTCCGTGTCCGCCGCGCTTTGTCGCTGGCGATCAACCGGGACGAGATCAACCAGGTGGTGTTCTTCGGCCTGGCCCGGCCGAGCCAGAACACGGTGCTGCCGGAATCGCCCTTCTACGACCCGGCGCTGGCGACGGCGTGGACCCAGTTCGACCTGGCCGAGGCCAACGCCCTGCTGGACGAGGCCGGCCTGACCCAGCGCGACAGCGACGGCATCCGGCTGATGCCGAACGGACGGCGGCTGGAGATCGTGGTCGAGAGCAACGGCGAGCGCAGCATCGAGGCCGACATCCTGCAGCTGATCCGGGACAGCTGGGCCAAGATCGGCGTCGCCCTCTTCACCACCCAGTCGCAGCGCGACGTGTTCCTGCAGCGGATCTTCTCGGGCGACACGGTGATGTCGGTGTGGACCGGCATCGACAACGCCCTGGTGACGCCGACGACGGTGCCGTCGGGCCTGGCGCCGGTCGACCAGAACTGGCTGCAATACCCGAAATGGGGCCAGTACGTGCAGACTCGCGGCACCGCCGGGGAGAAGCCGGACGAGCCCTTCGCCGAGCAGCTGATGGCGCTGTACGACGAATGGCGCACCACCGCCGACAAGAGCCGGCGCGACGCCGTCATCCGCGAGATGATCCGGATCCAGTCGGACCAGGTCACCTCGATCGGCACGGTGCAGGGGGTCCTGGCCCCGGTGGTGGTCAAGACCCGGCTGCACAACGTGCCGGAGAAGGGGATCCTGTCCTGGGACCCGGGCGCGCATTTCGGCATCTACCACCCCGACACCTTCTGGGTGGACCCATGACAGCGGGGACGGCCATGGCGCGGGGGGCAAGGATGTCATGCTGAGCTATATCGCCCGGCGCATCCTGGTGATGATCCCGACCCTGCTCGCGATCAGCTTCATCAGCTTCGCCATCATCCAGCTGCCGCCCGGCGACTACCTGACCACCATGGTCAACGAGCTGCGCAGCCGCGGCGAATCGCTCGACCCCAACCAGATGCAGTTCCTGCGGGAGAACTACGGGCTCGACCAGCCCTTCCTGCTGCAATACCTGGCCTGGCTGGGCAACTGCCTGCGCGGCGATTTCGGCTGGTCGTTCGAGTACAACATGCAGGTGACCGCTGTCGTCGGTGACCGCATGTTCCTGACCATCCTGCTGACCTTCGCCACCACGATTTTCATCTGGGTGGTGTCGTTCCCGATCGGGATCTATTCGGCCACCCACCAGTACAGCGTCGGCGACTACGGGCTGACCTTCCTCGGCTTCCTCGGCCTGGCCACCCCGAACTTCCTGCTGGCCCTGGTGCTGCTGTACCTGGCCAACCAGTGGTTCGGCATCTCCATCGGCGGGCTGATGGACCCGAAATACCTTGACCAGCCGATGAGCTGGGCCAAGTTCGTCTCGGTGCTGAGCCATCTCTGGGTGCCGGTGATCGTGATCGGCACCTCCGGCACCGCGGCGATGATCCGGCGACTGCGCGCCAACCTGCTGGACGAGCTGCAGAAGCAGTACTACGTCACCGCCCTGGCCAAGGGCATGAAACGGCGCCGGGCGCTGCTGAAGTACCCGCTGCGCATGGCGCTGAACCCGTTCATCGCCGATATCGGCAACATCCTGCCGCACCTGATCTCCGGCGCCACCATCGTCTCGGTGGTGCTGAGCCTGCCGACCGCAGGCCCGCTGCTGCTGTCGGCGCTGCAGAGCCAGGACATGTATCTCGCCGGCTCCTTCGTGCTGTGGCTGGCGATGCTGACGGTGATCGGCACGCTGGTCTCGGACCTGGCGCTGGCGGTGCTCGACCCCCGCATCCGCCTGTCGGGAGGGGCCGTGAAATGAGCGACGTGCCCCGCGAGCCCCAGCACTACGTCAACCCGGCGCCCTGGGACCCCTATCTCGAGGCGCCGCTGACGCCGCAGCAGGAGCGCTACTTCCTGGCCTCGCAGTGGCGGATCATGTGGTGGAAGCTGAAGCGCCACCGCCTGGCCACGATCTCCGGCGCGGTGCTGCTGCTGGCCTATCTCTCGATCCTGGTCAGCGAGTTCCTGGCGCCCTACGGGCTGGACAGCCGCCACACCGGCCACATCTACGCGCCGCCGCAGCAGGTGCGGTTCTTCCACGAGGGCAGCTTCGTCGGCCCCTACGTCTACGGCTACCAGTACTCGCTCGACATGGAATCGATGCGGCGGGTCTACACCGAGGACCGCTCGCAGCCGCAGCCGCTGCGCTTCTTCTGCCATGGCGACGGCTACCGGTTCTGGGGAATGCTCGAGGCCGACCTGCATCTGGTCTGCCCGCCCGAGCGCGGCACCTTCTTCCTGTTCGGCACCGACCGGCTGGGCCGCGACATGCTGAGCCGCATCCTCTACGGCGCCCGGATCTCGCTGACCGTCGGGCTGCTCGGCGTCACCGTCAGCTTCGTGCTCGGCATCGTCATCGGCGGCCTCGCCGGCTATTACGGCGGGTGGATCGACAACGTCGTCAACCGGCTGATCGAGGTGATCCAGAGCTTTCCGCAGCTGCCGCTGTGGATGGCCCTGTCGGCGTCCCTGCCGGTGACCTGGAGCCCGATCGTGGTGTTCATGGGCATCACCATCATCCTCGGCCTGGTCGAATGGACCGGCCTGGCCCGGTCGGTGCGGTCGAAGCTGCTGGCGTTGCGCGAGGAGGATTTCTGCGTCGCCGCCCAGCTGATGGGCGCGCGGCCGCGGCGGATCATCTTCCGCCACCTGCTGCCGAGCTTCATGAGCCACCTGATCGCCTCGGCCACGCTGACCATCCCGGGGATGATCCTGGGCGAGACGGCGCTGAGCTTCCTCAACCTCGGCCTCAGGCCCCCGGTCACCAGCTGGGGCGTGCTGCTGAACGAGGCGCAGAACATCAACGTCGTCGCGCTCTACCCCTGGCTGCTGATGCCGGTGCTGCCGGTGATCATCGTGGTGCTGGCCTTCCAGTTCTTCGGCGACGGCCTGCGCGACGCCGCCGACCCATACCGGTAAAGAGTTTCTTCGAACAATCACAAGCCAATCGGATGAAGAGACTGAACCACGTTGCATTCGGTATTTCCTGTCGTTGCCGGGCTTGACCCGGCAATCCAGGGGCCACTCAGAGCGACATCGACATTCCCTGGATGCCCGGGTCAAGCCCGGGCATGACAATAAATAGACAAATACTTCTTCATCAGATTGCCTATGAACAATCGTATTGCAATTTGCACTGCGATCGGACTGTCATTCCGATGGGAGATTCCGATGGCCAGCAACGCCGACCGCAAGGACCATCCGATTTCGATGCGCCTCCCCGAGGCCGACATCGCGCTGATCGATCGGGCTGCCGGCCTGCGCGGCCGGTCGCGCTCGGACTTCGTGCGCGATGCAGCCGTTCGCGCCGCCGAGGATGTGCTGATGGAGAACCGGCTGATTCGTATGAGCCCGGCAGGCTTCGGGGACTTCATGGCGGTCCTGTCCGCTCCCGCACGCCCGGTGCCTGAGATGGCGGAGTTGGCGAGGCGTCCCGCACCGTGGGAGCCGGGCGCCGCGAAGGCGCGCTGAGCCTTGCCGCTCTCGGCGCCCGAACCACCGACCACTTTGGCCTGAAACTATTGACCCGTCATGGCGAGCCCCGAAGGGGCGTGGCCATCCAGCGGCACCGACCACTGGATGGCCGCGGCGCTCCGCGCCTCGCCATGACGAGGAAGGGTCGGAGAGTCCATCTCAATGCCTACAGATATGCCAGCGGCTGCGACGCCTTCTCCAGCCACAGGCTGGTCTCGGGCGTGCCGTCGCGCAGCGGCAGCTGGCCGATCACGGTGCGCGACACCGCCTCGGCCATCCGCGTTGCCGCGTAGTGGCTGGCGAAGACCGGCTTGAAGCCGCCGCCGGTCAGCAGCGCGGCCACCACCTGCTGCTCGTTGTAGCCGCGCCAGCCCCATTCGTCGGGATAGGGGTCGGGCAGGCAGATGTCGTGGATGTGCACCAGCACGCCCGGCGCCAGGCAGGGCAGGATCTGGTTAACCAGGAAGTCCACATCGGTGCCGGGCATGGCGATGTGGCTCGAATCGATGAACAGGATGTCGCCTTCGGCCAGGTCGCGATACGGCTCGACCCCGGCCTCCTGCACCGTCTGCTCGAGATGGGTGATGCCGAGCTCGGCGATGCTGGCCCGCGGCGCCGGGTCGATGGCGGTGAACTCCATCGCCAGGTCGCCATCGACCGCCGCCCGGATCATGAAGCGGGTGGAGTGGCCGGAGCCGACCTCGACGATCCGCGCCGGCTGCCGCGCCCGCACCATGGCGTAGGCCGCGGCGGCGTCGAGCCGGGCGAACCAGCCCTGGTTCCAGCGCGGCTGCGGCGGCGGCGATTCGCGCTCGGTCGCGCCGATCGCCAGGAGCCCGTCGCGATAGCCGTCGATGACGTCGAGCACGGCCTGGAACACCGGCTCGGAGGAACGGAACAGCGCCTCGTGCCCGGCATAGGGCAGGAGCGTGTCCGGCACCTCGTCGGCATAGCTGCAGGGGATGAAGAAGCCCTTCGGCTGGCGGCCGAACAGCGTGGCGAGGCCCAGGCGCCAGCGTCGCAGGCGGCGGCCGAGATCGGGAGGAACTGTATGTGAGCTCAAGGGTGCAACGTCATGCCTTCATGCGCGACCAGCGTCCCGGGACGCCGGCGGTCGGCGGCATCCGCGATCCGGTCCAGGAACGCGTCATCGTGATTGGGATCGTGGTGGAACAGCACGACCCGGCCGACATCCGCCGCATCCGCGAGCTTGAGTGCCTCCTGCCAGGTCGAATGGCCCCAGCCGACAAATCTCGGATACTCCTCATCCGTGAACATGGCGTCATACACCATGATGTCGGCGCCGCGAACGAAATCGGCGATGATCGGGTCCACACCCTCCGGCCGGTGCTCGGTGTCGGTGATGATGCAGATGCTCTTGCCCCCGACATCGATGCGGTAGCCGCAGGCGAGGTTCGGGTGGTTGAGCCAGCAGGTGTTGAGCGTGATGCCCGGGAAGGGCTCCATCGGGGTGCCGCAGTCGAAATCGTGATACTCGCAGTCCTGGAAGACGCCGATCGGCACCGGGAACAGCGGCGCCATCATCGTCTCGCACAACACCGAATAGATCGATTTGTTCTGCGGTTTCAGGTGGCCGGCCCAAAAACGCACCTTGCGGCCCTTGGCGTAGGCCGGCTTGAAGAACGGCACGCCGCAGACATGGTCCCAATGGGTGTGGGTGAAGAAGACGTCGACATCCGGCCGCCCCTCCTCCATCAGCCGGTGGCCGAGGTCGCGCAGACCGGTGCCGCCGTCGATGACCAGGAGGTCGTCGCCGCGCCGGATCTCGATACAGCTCGTGTTCCCGCCGTAGCGCATGTTGCAGGAGGCCGGGCAGGCGATGCTGCCGCGAACACCCCAGAACCGGAGCATGAGGTCGCTCGTCTTCGCCATAGGCGCGTCAGTCTGACTCTCGGCGCGCGGGAAACCATCCGTCACGTCCGAGGACGCCGGCGGAGGAAACATTCGCGCACCGAGTCGCACGAGTCGAGAAAAAAGGTCTTTTCGACATATTGATGGTGAAACACGGCCGGGCCCCCGTGTCTGTGTCGCCCGTCACAGGATGCATCGCCGGAGTCACGGCCCTTTCTCCTCGCCCGGCCCCTGCCCGCCCAGGGCATAGCCGCCGGGGACGGTCAGCAGCAGCGCCGGCCGCGCCGGGTCGGCCTCGATCTTGCGCCGCAGACGATAGATATGGGTCTCCACCGTGTGGGTGGCGACCCCGGAGGCATAGCCCCACACGGCGTCGAGCAGGGCGTCGCGCGGCACCCTGGCGCCGTCCTGCCGGCGCAGATGGCGCAGGATCGCCGCCTCCTTGGCGGTCAGCCGGATCTCCCGCCCGTCGGTGGTGTGGATCAGGCGCAGGCCGGTGGGGTCGAAGCGGTAGGGGCCGAGATCGGGGTCCGGCCGGGCCTGGCCGCGCCGGGCCAGGGCGGCGCGCAGGCTGGTCAGCAGCACGCCGATCCGGATCGGCGGGCGCAGCGTCGCATCGGCGTCGGCGAAGCGCTCGGCCCGGTCGCCGATCGCCAGGATCGGCCCGGCGAGGCCGGAGTCGCGCAGCCGGCCGCACAGCGTCTCGGGCGCCGGACCAGCGCCCCCAGAGTCGTCAAGGAGGGCATCATCGACGATCGCGTCGGC
>NZ_JBQJIK010000136.1:0-9676 GCF_052078665.1 Inquilinus sp. CA228
CTCGCCTCCGTCGCCGACCCGCTCACCGCTTAATCCCCCGAACCGCCGGATACGGACCCGTATGTCCGGTGGTGTGGGAGGGGGGAGCCGCGAGGCTTCCCCCTATCCCGATAGATCCGGATTGCTTCGCCTCTCCCGCCCTGCGGGAGGGGCCGGAGGTGCTGGCGCCTCCGGGTGAGGGGAAAGCGTCGAGGCCGGGACCCGCTTTCAGCCGTCGGCGCCAGTGGCATTTCCAGACGGTCTAGCGGGCCGGCACGTCCTCGCAATCATCGTATCCCGGCTCGCATTCGGCCTCGTCCTCCGGCCGGATGCGGGGGTCCAGCTCGGCCGGGGCGGGGCTGGAGCCGGCGGCGAGGCCGACGAAGTGCTCGGCCTCCTCGGCGGCGACCCGGCCGCGCCGGGCCATGCGCCACAGCACGAAGCCGGCGAAGGCCCCGACCAGCACGGCGACATAGACGAACAGGGCGTCCGGCCAGAACCGCTCCATCGCCACGGTCGCCGCCAGCGGCCCGGCGGCGGAGCCGACCGACCACAGGATCAGCAGCGTCCCGGCCAGCGGCACATAGTCCTGCGGCTTGGCATGGTCGTTGGCATGGGCGACCGACAGCGGGTAGATCGCCTCGGCCATGCCGCCCCACAGCGCGAACAGCGCGATCAGCAGGGCGAAGCTCGCAGGCCCCGCGGCGATGCTGCCGAGCGCGGCGACGATGGTGCACAGGGCCGCGCCCAGGATCACCCAGCGCCGGTCGATCCGGTCGGACAGCCAGCCCAGCGGCCATTGGCACAGCAGGCCGCCGATCTGGGTCGCCGCCATCAGCGTCGCGATCTCGGCGGTGGAGAAGCCGCGATGCACGCCCCAGACCGGCGCCACGCCCTGCAGCGTCGCCGCCACCAGCCCGACCACGACGCAGCCGACCGCGCCGACCGGGGAGTTGCGGTAGGCCTTGCCCAGGATCGGCCGGATCCGGTGCGGCACGCTGGGGTGGCGCGACCGGGTCAGCGTCACCGGGATCAGCGCCAGGGTGAAGGCGGCCGAGGCCAGCACGAAGGGCAGCACGTCGCTGGTGTCGACCACGGTCAGCAGGAGCTGGCCGGCGCCGAGCGCCAGCATGATGACGATGACGTAGCTGGTCAGGATGCGGCCGCGCAGATGCCGCGGCGTCAGCTCGTTCAGCCAGCTCTCGGCCACCATGAACAGCCCGGCCGAGCAGAAGCCCATGGCCAGGCGCAGCAGGACCCAGCCGGGCAGGCCGATGGTCCAGGGCAGCGCCAGCCCGGCCAGGCAGGAGGCGGCGGCGAAGGCGGAGAAGGCGCGGATATGGCCGACCAGCCGGATCAGCCGGCCGACCACCAGGCAGCCGGCCAGGAAGCCGACGGCGCTGGCCGCGACCACCAGCCCGACCCGGTCGGCGGACAGCCCGGCCTCGGTCAGCCGAATCGGCACCAGGATCGCGAAGACGCCCTGGCCGAGCGAGACGATGGTGATGCCGGCGAGGATCGCCGCGACGGCCAGAAGCGGGCTGAGCATGCTCGACTCTAGCCTGCCGGAGCGGGCCGCTACCAGCGCCGGCGGTACCGATCGGGACGCCCGGCGGGAATGCCACGAAGCGGGCCGGTTTTGTCGCCTTGACGGGACCCCGGAGCGTCACTAAGGTGCGCGCCGCTTGAGGTGGGGGTGGCCGCCGCCCGAAAGGGTGTCCGACAACGTGACTCAGAACGACCAAAACCCGCTGCCGCATTCGGATTTCGACCGTCGCCTCCGAGAGGCGAAGGCGAAGCTCCCGGGGGCGGGGCGCGAGGCGAAGGGCGGAGATGATGGGCGCGATGTCGGCCGTGCTGGCATGGCCGCCGGCTTTCGCATCGCGGTCGAGCTGCTCGCCGCGATCGTGGTCGGCGCCGGAATCGGCTGGGGTCTCGACCAATGGCTCGGCACACGGCCCTGGTTGTTGATTCTGTTCTTCATCCTGGGTGCGGTGGCCGGCTTGATGAATGTCTACCGGACCGGCATGGAGCTGGACCGGGCGGCGAAGGCGAAGCGGGTCGCCGAGCAGGCGGAGCGCAACCGGGGCGGGAGATAAGGCGTGGCGTCGCCAACCGAGCAATTCCAGATCGAAAAGATCCTGCACGTCGACATCGGCGGCCTGGATCTCTCCTTCACCAACTCGTCGCTGTACATGGTGATCGCCGCGGTCGTCGCCTCGGCGGTGCTGTTCCTCGGCGGCAGCCGCCGGGCCCTGGTGCCGGGCCGGCTGCAATCCTTCGCCGAGATGCTGTACGAGCTTGTCGCCAACATGATCCGCGACAATGCCGGCAAGGAAGGGTTGAAGTACTTCCCCTTCATCTTCACGCTGTTCATCTTCATCCTGTTCGGCAACGTGATCGGGATCATTCCCGGCACCTTCACCTTCACCAGCCACATCATCGTCACCTTCGCCCTGGCCTTCGTGGTCTTCCTCGGCGTGACGGTGATCGGTTTCTCGCGCCACGGCGCCGGCTACCTGCGGATGTTCTTCCCGCATGGCGCGCCGCTGTGGACCGCGGTGATCCTGGTGCCGGTCGAGCTGATCTCCTACCTGTCGCGGCCGATCAGCCTCTCCGTCCGTCTGTTCGCCAACATGACGGTCGGCCACGTGCTGCTGAAGGTCATCGGCGGCTTCGTCATCGCCCTCGGGGTCGGCGGCATCGTGCCGTTCGCCTTCCTGATCCCGCTGACCATGCTCGAGCTCTTCATCGCCGTGCTGCAGGCTTACATCTTCGCCATTCTCAGCTGCGTCTACCTGCACGACGCGCTGCACCTCCACTGACGGATCGCTGCCGCGAACCGTTCCGGTCCAACCATCCAGAACCCATCCACGAAGGAAGAGAAAATGGAAGTCGAAGCTGCCAAGTTCATCGGCGCGGGCCTCGCTGCGATCGGCATGATCGGCGCCGGCATCGGCGTGGGCAACGTGTGGGCCAGCTACATCGGCGCGCTCGCCCGCAACCCGGCGGCCAAGGAAGAGATCGGCGCCAGCATCTGGATCGGCTTCGCCGTGACGGAAGCCATCGCGCTGTTCGCGCTGATCGTCGCGCTGATCGCACTGTTCGCCTGACGATCTCGCTGCCTAACGTCATGGGCCGGCCGCAGCCCTAGCGGCCTGGCCCGGCAGGGGGAGTCGGATGCCACAGTTCAATCCCGAGTGGTTTGCGTCGCAGCTGTTCTGGCTCGCGATCGTCTTCATCGCTCTGTACTGGCTCTTGTCACGGCGGCTGTTGCCGCGGCTGGCGGAGACCATCGACCAGCGCGCCGCGAAGATCGCCGGCGACCTGGAGCGGGCCGAGGCTGCGCGCGGCGAGACCGAGGCGGTGGCCCAGGCCTATGAGGCCGCGCTGGCCAAGGCCCGCGGCGAGGCCCAGGCTGCTGTCGCCGCGGCGAATCAGCAGATCGCGGAGTTGACGGCGCGCCGCCAGGCCGCCTTCGTCGCCGAGTTGGCGTCGCGGACCGCCGAGGCCGAGGCCCGGATCGGCAAGATCCGCGCCGACCTCAAGGCCGACGCCCGCGACATCGCCGCCGAGGTGGCCGGTGTGCTGGCCGCCAAGCTGACCGGTGCTGTGCCGGACCAGGCCGCGGTGACCGCCGCGGTCGACGGTGCGCTGGGAGGGGTCCGATGAGCGTTCTCGACACCATCGCGAATCAGCTCTTCGTCGGCGCTGCCTACGCCCAGGACGCGACGCACGGCCAGACCGAGTTCCAGCATATCGAGCATGCCGAGGCGGACACCCACGGCGCGGTCGAGCTGGTGCTGGCTGCGGCGCTGCTCATCCTTCTGGTGCTGCTGGCGGTGAAGGCCCGCGGCGCCATCCTCGGCGTGCTGGACAAGCGCACCGACCGGATCCGCGAGGATCTGGCCGAAGCCGAGCGGCTGCGCAGCGAGGCCGAAGGCCATCTCGCCCAGGCCCAGGCGCGCGAGCGTGAGGCGGTGGCCGAGGCCGCGGCGATCATCGAGCGCGCCAAGCACGATGCCCAGCGCCATCGCGAGAAGGCGGCGGTGGACATCGAGGAGGCGATGAAGCGGCGCGAGGCCATGGCGCTCGAGCGCATCGCCCAGGCCGAGGCCCAGGCGCTGGCCGAGGTGCGGTCGACCGCCGTGAACGTCGCCGTCGCGGCGGCCCGCGACCTGGTCGGCCGGCAGATCTCCGCCGATCCGGCCAAGGGCTCGGCGCTGATCGACGAGGCGATCGCGGATCTCGGCGGCAAGCTGCACTGATCCCTGCCTTATCACCGACACGGACGGGCCCGGTTTCGACCGGGCCCTTTCGCTTTGGGCCCGGTGCCCTTATGGTCCGGGCCGATCACGTCTCCAGGCGCATCCGATGAGCTTTCCCCAGGACCATATCCGCAACTTCTCAATCATCGCCCATATCGACCATGGCAAATCGACCCTGGCGGACCGGCTGATCGAGCGCTGCGGCGGCATCGAGCTGCGCGAGATGAAGGCGCAGCTGCTGGATTCGATGGACATCGAGCGGGAGCGCGGCATCACCATCAAGGCGCAGACCGTGCGCCTTGGCTACACCGCCAAGAACGGCGAGGCCTATCAGCTGAACCTGATGGACACGCCCGGCCATGTCGACTTCGCCTATGAGGTCAGCCGGTCGCTCGCCGCCTGCGAGGGCTCGCTGCTGATCGTCGACGCCTCGCAGGGCGTCGAGGCGCAGACCCTGGCGAATGTCTACCAGGCGATCGACGCCAACCACGAGGTGGTGCCGGTCCTCAACAAGATCGACCTGCCGGCGGCGGAGCCGGAACGCATCCGGCAGCAGATCGAGGACGTGATCGGCCTCGACGCGTCCGAGGCCGTGCTGATCTCGGCCAAGACCGGCATCGGCATCGACGACGTGCTGGAGGCGATCGTCCACCGCCTGCCGGCGCCGAAGCACGCCGACCCCCAGGCGCCGCTGAAGGCGCTGCTGGTCGACAGCTGGTACGACCCGTATCTCGGCGTCGTCATCCTGGTGCGGGTGGTCGCGGGCACGCTGAAGGTCGGGCTGAGGGTCCGCTTCATGGCGACGGGGGCGGCGCGCGAGCTGGACCGCGTCGGCTACTTCACGCCGAAGGCGGTGCAGGTGCGCGAGCTGGGCCCCGGCGAGATCGGCTTCATCACCGCCGGCATCAAGGAGATCGCCGAGACCAAGGTCGGCGACACCATCACCGAGGACCGCCGCCCGTCGACGTCGCCGCTGCCGGGCTTCAAGCCCTCGGTCCCGGTGGTCTGGTGCGGCCTGTTCCCGACCGACGCCAACGATTTCGAGCGGCTGCGCGACAGCCTGGGCAAGCTCGCCCTCAACGACGCCAGCTTCCATTTCGAGGCCGAGACCTCGGCCGCGCTGGGCTTCGGCTTCCGCTGCGGCTTCCTGGGCCTGCTGCACCTGGAGATCATCCAGGAGCGGCTGGAGCGGGAGTTCGACCTCGACCTGATCACCACGGCGCCGTCGGTGGTCTACAAGCTGCACATGACCGACGGGTCGGTCATGGACCTGCACAACCCGTCCGACATGCCGGACGTGATGAAGATCGACCGGATCGACGAGCCCTGGATCAAGGCCACGATCATGCTGCCCGACGAGTATCTCGGCGGCATCCTGCAGCTGTGCACCGAGCGGCGCGGCGAGCAGGTCGAGCTGACCTATGTCGGCGGCCGGGCGATGCTGGTCTACCGCCTGCCGCTGAACGAGGTGGTGTTCGACTTCTACGACCGGCTGAAATCGATCAGCCGCGGCTATGCCAGCTTCGACTACCAGATCGATTCGTACCGCGAGGGCGACCTGGTGAAGCTGTCGATCCTGGTCAACCAGGAACCGGTCGACGCCCTGGCGATGATCGTCCACCGCGGCCAGGCCGACCGCCGCGGCCGCCACCTGTGCGAGCGGCTGAAGGACCTGATCCCGAAGCAGCTGTTCAAGATCGCGATCCAGGCGGCGATCGGCGGCAAGGTGATCGCCCGCGAATCGCTGGCGGCGCTGCGCAAGGACGTGCTGGCCAAATGCTATGGCGGCGACATCAGCCGCAAGCGCAAGCTCCTGGACAAGCAGAAGGAAGGCAAGAAGCGGATGCGCCAGTTCGGCGAGGTCGAGATCCCGCAGAGCGCCTTCATCGCCGCGCTCAAGATGGGGGATCAGTAAAAGCCAGGAGGGGAACCACTCTCCCGTCTCGCTGTTGCCTTCAGGCATCCCTCGCGATGCGCACCGCAACTCCCGGGAGGGCCCGTCATGGCGACCGAGATCGAGCCGGTGATCGTCTATGAGGAGGACGGGCAGCAGAAGCTGTTCAGCCGCGCCGACGCGCTGGTGGACTGGCTCGGCGCCCTGTTCCAGACCGTCTCCGACGACCGCAGCCTCGAACACGAGCGGGCCGGGATGAAGCGCGAGGAGCTGCTCGGCGAGATCGACGCGCTGCTGGCCGCCCTCAAATCCGACATCGCCGCGGGCAAGCCGCGGATCAGCCCGGCGACGCGGACCGAGGCGGCGGGGCTCGTGGCCGCCTTCCGCACCGTGCATCCGCCGACCGGCAAGCTGCCGTGAGCCTGCGCTCTTGATTCGTTTCCGCTGCGTTCGTGCTGCGTTTCAGCTAGCCTCTCCGGGACCGGTCCATCGCGACTCACCCGGAGATCTGCCATGCCGCTCGACCGCCGCCGTTTCCTGGCCTCGGCCCTCGCCGTCCCGGCCCTGCCGCTGCTCGGTTCCCTGCCGCGTCCCGCCCTGGCCCGGGCGGTGCCCGCCGCCGGGCCGGTCGCCGGCCTCTATCGCTTCAAGGTCGGCGCCTTCGAGGTGACCAGCATCAATGACGGGATGCTGAACATCACGCTCGACCAGTTCCCCGCCGCCGATCGCGCCGGGGCGGAGGCGCTGCTGCAGCGCGCCTTCCATCCGCCCGCGGCCATCCCGACCGCGGTCAACGCCTATCTGGTCAACACCGGCGACCGGCTGGTGCTGGTCGACACCGGCACCGCCGCGACGCTGGGCCCCAACCTCGGCAAGGTCGGCGCCAACCTCAAGGCCGCGGGCGTCGACCCGGCCGATGTCGACCTGGTGGTGCTGACCCATATGCATCCGGACCACGCCAACGGCCTGGTCGACCCCGCCGGCGCCGCCGTCTTCGGCAAGGCCGAGCTGGCCGTGGCCGAGGCGGAGTACGCCTTCTGGACCGATGACGGCATCCTGTCCCAGGCCCCGGCCGAGGTGCATCCCTACTTCGCCATGGCCCGGGCGGCGGTGAAGCCCTATGCCGGGCCGGACCGCATGAGCCGCTTCGGCAAGGACGCCGAGATCGTGCCCGGCATCCGCGTCCTGGCCGCGCCGGGCCACACCCCCGGCCACAGCATGGTCGAGGTCGCGTCCGGCACCGACCGGCTGCTGATCTGGGGCGACATCGTGCATGCCGCTTCGCTGCAATTCGCCAGGCCGGACTGGGCGATCAACTTCGACGTCGACCAGCCGGCCGCGATCGTCAGCCGCAAGCGGGTGCTGGACCAGGCCGCGTCCGACCGGGTCGTGGTCGCCGGCGCGCATCTGGCCTTCCCGGGCATCGGCCATGTCGGCCGGGCCGGCGAGGGCTACGAGTTCGTGCCCGCCTTCTGGCAGCCCTGAGAGGTCACAGCATCGCTGCCGGATCCAACTCGCGCGGGACATGGCCCAGCTGCTGCAGCAGGCCGAGCTTGTCCCAGGCGTCCCAGATCCGCGTCGCCCGGCCGTCCTCGATATGGGCGATCGACAGGCCGCCGATGTCGACCGGCATCGGCCCGGCCGGGCCGGCCGCGGAGCCCTTCGCCCGCCAGCGCAGCGCCACGCGGTCGTCGGCGGCCAGCACCTCCTCGACCGTGAAGGTGATGTCCGGAATCGCCTGCTGCAGCCTGGCGACGAGTTGCTTCATCTCGTCCCGCGACCGGCCGGCCCCGCTGTGCAGGTCGGTCGCGGCGCAGCCCTCGCACAGGATCTCGTCCGCCACCTCCAGCCGCCGCTCGTTCCAGACCTCCTGGAACCAGCGGCGGACCAGCATCTCGTTCGGATGCATCGTGCCCTCCCCGGGATCAATCCCGCCGCCAGTGTAGCGCCGGCGGGGCTGTGCCGGCCCGGCGGTTCCGGCAGGGCCTGGCCGGGCGGTGCGCGCCGGGGTCATGGCTGCGACCGATTGCGCCGTCCCGGCTGATACGCCGTCACGGCATTGGTCGCTGCCGGCCGGCGCCGCGATGATGCGCCTGCCGGAGGGGGGACCGATCCGGAAAGGTGCCGGGATGCGTGCGATGATGAACGAGCCAGCGCCGGCCATGGCGAACGGGCTGCCGGTGCCGCGCCGCTACGGCGCGGTGCTGACCCTGTCGATCGGCATCGCCATGGCGGTGCTGGACACCGCCATCGCCAACACCGCTTTGCCGACCATCGCCGCCGACCTGCAGGCCAGCCCCGCGGCCGCGGTCTGGGTGGTCAACGCCTACCAGCTGGCGGTCGTGGTCTCGCTGCTGCCGCTGGCGGCGCTGGGCGAGATCATCGGCTACCGCACCATCTACATCGCCGGCCTGGCCCTGTTCACCGTGGCGTCGCTGGTCTGCGCCGCCGCCTGGTCGCTGCCCAGCCTGACCGCGGCGCGGGTGCTGCAGGGCTTCGGCGCCAGCGGCATCATGAGCGTGAACGCCGCGCTGATCCGCTTCAGCTATCCCAGCCGCTCGCTCGGCCGCGGCATCGGCTTCAACACCCTGGTGGTGGCCGTGTCCTTCGCCCTCGGCCCCACGGTGGCCGCCGGCATCCTGTCGGTCGCGCCCTGGCCCTGGCTGTTCGCGGTCAATGTGCCGCTCGGCATCGTCGCGCTGATCGTCGCGGTGCCGACCCTGCCGCACACCGCGCGCTCGGCCCACCGCTTCGACGTCGTCAGCGCCATCCTGAACGCCGGCGCCTTCGGCCTGCTGATCGTGGCGATCGGCGAGGGCGCGCACCAGGCCGGGCCGCTGGAGATCGGGCTCGCGCTCGCCGCCGCCCTGGTCTTCGGCGTGGCGCTGGTGCGCCGGCAGGCCGAGCATCCGGCGCCGATGTTGCCGCTCGACCTGTTCCGGCGGCCGATCTTCGCCCTGTCGGCGGTCACCGCCGCCTGCTCCTTCGCCGCCCAGGGCCTCGCCTTCGTCGCGCTGCCCTTCTACTTCCAGACGACGCTGGGTCGCAGCGAGGTCGAGACCGGCCTGCTGATGACGCCCTGGCCGGTGGTGGTGGCGGTGATGGCGCCGGTCGCCGGCCGGCTGTCCGACCGGTATTCCGCCGGGCTGCTGGGCGGCATCGGGCTGTTCATCCTCAGCCTCGGCCTGGCGCTGCTGGCCCTGCTGCCGCCGGACCCGAGCGTGTTCGACATCTGCTGGCGCATGGCACTGTGCGGCTGGGGCTTCGGCTTCTTCCAGGCGCCGAACCAGAAGGCGCTGCTGGCTTCCGCCCCGCCCGAGCGCGCCGGCGGCGCCAGCGGCATCGTCGCCCAGGCCCGGCTGATGGGGCAGACCATCGGCGCCGCGCTGGTGGCGCTGTGCTTCGGCCTGGCGGGCGCGCAGGGGCCGGCCCTGGCTCTGGCGCTGGGTGCCGTCTTCGCCGGCCTGGCCGGCATCGCCAGCTGGGCGCGCCTGCTGCCCGACGACCCGTCCCGCCGGCCGCGGCGGATCGAGCC
>NZ_JBQJIK010000137.1:0-9644 GCF_052078665.1 Inquilinus sp. CA228
ATAGCGCTTGGTCTTCTTTGCGATCTCGGCCATCCGGCCACGGCTCTGTTCCGTCCACATCCATAGCTTGAATCATATCCTCGCTCGCCGAGAAAGCCCCCATCCGCAATTTCCAAACGGTCTCTGAGATGGATGCGCGAGCAGTTATATGCGCCGCTGCACGAAGAGGTCGTGGTCGAGTAGCTCGGCCACGATCCGCAAAAAAAAGGCCGAGACGGCAGCGCTGGGCCTTCGGCACAATACCTGTCGGGACCGCGATCAGCGTGCCTCAATTCGATGAAGCAGAATCTGGAGCACTCGACCTACAAGCTGGACCGGCGCAAGAGGGCAAAAGTTCTCCTCCTGCCCTTCAGCCCATTCCCGAGCGGACGCGCAGGGCTTCAGGATCTCCCGGTGCGGATGTGCCGAGGATCAACAGCCAACAGTGGGTTCCATCGAAGCTGAATCCGCCGCGCCCGGTGGGACCTTGAGGCTCATAGAGCCGGCATGGAAGTCCAGCCATGTCCTCGCGAGGCGCTGGTTGCTCTTGACGAATTCGGTCGTCTGCTCAAGCAGCCACGCATTCCACAGGAAGATCGCTCGACCTGGATCATTGCACCCCATGAGCCGGGCGAAGAGATCGGCCTCGGCGGCCATCGCCTGCCGAAACCGATCGAACCAGAGGCGGTCGATCGTTTCGGGTTGTCTATATAGGCCGGGATAGATGTCGGCAACCGAACTCGTCTGCCCAGTCCCGAACGCGCTCGCTGTTTCATCCACCGAGGGCCGGAAGCCCACTCGGCAAACCTTTCCTTCATCCTGCTGCACGACACCTCCCTATCTTGAAGAGTGGCACCACTACAATCTTGAGCCCCACGCGAGTGTTCATAGTCAAGCCTCATGGCGCATTCCCGAGCACCTGACCATCCAGATGGAGGACGTCGTGGAGGATAGACCACCGCCGTGCCGTTGACCTCGCCTCTTTGCCAAGGATCCAATAGTCGTAGGCGCTTGTGGTTTCCTCCCTCTGCCTCTCCATTGTCAGCCATTGATTGAGGTAGATCAGGAGGTCGGGGCTCCCCCGTGCCACTGGATAGGCGAGGAAATCCTCGCCGATGGTTGGATCGGGAACGATGACAGTATAGGCTGGATAGAGCAGCCCCCAAGCAGCGCCCTGCTCGGCGGTCGTCAGCATCGCATCCGCCACGCTTCCCTCGAAAAAGCTCTTCCGATCGTCGATTTCGACCGGAGTTGCATCCGGAAGATAGCTGCGGAGGGCCGCTACATAGGCAGAGCCGCGCAGCACTGCAATCCGTAGAGGGCCAAGACGGCCGATCTCCGCCCGCGTCCGGAAATGCCGGCGCTGGTAGTCGGGCACGACGAGCGCGAGATGCAGCGTCATATAGGGTTGGCTGAAATCCATCTGGCGCAGCCGCTCGAAGGTCGTCGACACGGCGGACATGGCAATGTCGTAGCGGCCGGACGCCAGATCTGAAGGGATGCCGTCATAGCGGAACGGCACGAACCGGAGCCCGACGCCGAGGCTTCGAGCAAGGCTATGAGCCATTGCGATGTCGTATCCCACGAGTTGCCCATCACCGTTGAGGTAGGCGAAAGGGAGACTCTCGGCGTTGTACCCGACCCTCAGGACGCCATCCCCCAAGATCCGCCGGAGCGCGCTGCCCGGAGGTTCGGTCTTCGATCCGATGGCCGCGGGACCAGGCGGCGGATCGGTCGACACCGTGGCCTCGACCGGTGACGCGATGCTCAGCCGCATCAGCACGTCCTTCTCTGTATGCACGGTGGCGATCAACTGGCTCAAACCGATCCGCATCACGCCGATTGTGGCACCAAGCGCGAGGCAGATGATCACTGCGGTTTGGAGTTTGCGCGCCCGGCCGGGAACGATGCTCTTGGTCAGGGCTCCGACGTAGAGACTCGTCAGCGCGAAGATGCTCATCACATCAAGGCCGGCCTCGAACAGGTCGGTGAGCACGTCCGATACCAGAAATAACTGAAAACTATCTCCCGGCAGCTTCATGAAATCCAGCAGCGACGGCATCGCCACTTCGACCTCGCTGAAGAGATTGAACAGTCCCGCGAGCGCCAAATGGAGATATTGCGGGAGGTCCAGCGGCTTGTCGTACATCCAGCCGGTGAACAGGATGAACAGGAGCGAGAATAGCGTTCCGATTGTTGGCAGATTGTAGGCCACGGGAATGAGCACCCCCACCTCCCGGAAGGCCACGCTGTCCTCGGCGGCCTGATCGCGAAAGAGCATCTTCACCGCCCGTTCGATGAGCGGCAGCGTGATCAGCGAGTTGCCCGAGGTGAAGCCGAGGATCAGCGCCCCGCGGACCACCCCCATCACCTCGCCGTAACGGCGACCGAGCAGCCGTCCGACAAGAAATGGCAGGATAAAGAGCCCAACGAGCGCCGCGCCCACTGCGTAGCATGCAAGATAGACTTCAAGATTCTCCAGACGCTCGAACTCGAGCGTTCCCACCTGACTTGCGGTCAGCGCGAAGATACCGATGGGCGAGAGCCTGAAGATGAAATATGAGATGCCCTCGAGCGTCTCCTGAATCGCGGCCAGTCCGGCGATGAAACTCTGCTTCTCTTCCACCTTGATCAAGAGCACGCCGAATAGCGTCGCAAACAGGACCACCGCCGGAACCCTGCCCTCGGCGAGAGCCTTAAAGACATTGCTTGGGATGAAGACGTCGAGGAGATTGTCGTCCTCGCTCGGCGCAAGCTGGCTCGTGGAGAAGAAGGCCGCATGCTCTACCGCCGGGAACGCCCGTGACAGGGCGAAGATGGCGGCCAGACCGGTGCCCCAGAAGAGGACGATCAGAAGGCCGCCGCGACGCGCCATGGTGGTTGCGTCGCTGGGGGCCAATGTCCCGAAGCCAAGAATCAGGGCGACGGCCATGTAGGGCAGCACGGACATTTGGAGGAGGCGGATGAAGGCTTGCCCCACAATGTCGAGACCGGCGGCGGCATCACCGAAGAAAAGACCCGCGGCGATGCCGAGCGTCAGCCCGGCGAGGATCAGCATTGACGTGTCGATCCTGATCCATCTCCGGAGCATGGCCGATGCGATCGCCTGTCCTTTGCCTGTCATGGCGACGGTCCGGCGATCCGGTCCGCCTCGCCGCCGACGCGTCGGCCAGATACGCTTGTTCGTCCCCGCAGTGTGTCGATCATTTCGCGGCCGGCGAGGCTTCGGCCCGCGGCGACGGGGCGATCGAGCCGCCCAGCAGTTTCTCATGCACCCGTTCGCGGACATGCTGCGGGGTGACGTGGAACATCGGGATCAGGAAGATGCCGATCGCCGAGGCCGCGATCATGCCGCCGAACACCGAGGTGCCGACGCCGCGCCGGCTGGCCGCCGCCGTCACCAGCGGCACCAGGCCGAGGATGAAGGCGAAGCTGGTCATCATCACCGGCCGGAGGCGCAGCGCGGCGCCCTCGATCGCGGCATCGGCGATCGACGACCCCTCCTCGCGCTTGGCCTTGGCGAACTCGACGATACGACGCCGACGGCCGGCGGCGGCATCGGTGGCGCCCGGGCCTGCTTCTCGGAGGATTCGTTGCAGGCGGCGAGGAGGAGGAGAACGAGAGGTGGGCTTGCCTTCATACGAAAGCCGCGTCTCGACGAATACGCCATGCTCTCCGTCATCGCGACCTCATGAAATTCGACAGTCGAAGATCCATCCGCGCCGTCGGCATGGTCGGGCGGCCGCCATCGAGGGTGCGGGCCGACAGCCGCCTTCCGGTTCCACGGCCGGGACACGTCGCGCTTTCCGACCAGAGATTTCAGACGGGTGACGAGCATGGGTCGATCAAGCCCGCAGCGAAACGGTCCACGCCCATCAAGACGCAGTCGACGCCACACGCCCGAACCACGCAGCCGCGATGCGTCCCGCGCCCCAGCCATCAAATGGCGCAGCCGGAGCGCGGGATCGATCGAGGTCGGCTTCGGACGGTGCAGAGGGGGATCCCGTCCAAACGTCAGCCTCGACCACGGGCCGTCGCGACGACACTCCACCCGAAGACGACGGCAAGGCATCGTTTGCGACCAGGCTCCCCTCCTGCATCCGGAGGTTAAGCCCGGGATGCCCCGCTCGTGTTCAGCTGCCGCCAGTCATCGGACCCGACCGTGCCGCACTTCACGTGCTCCCATTGGACTGCACGATAGCTGAAGCACCAAGTCTCCATATGCGGATAGTTCTTGGTATCGGGATCAAGACAGTCATAGACAAACCCCTTGCCCTCGACCAGAAGGGCATCCGTCCACGAGATCTCGAAATACTTCTCCTGTTGGCCGGCCAGCGATGTCCGAAAGAAGGCCATCTTGAGCTCTAGAGTCTCGCCATTGGCCAACGCCTGCCACAGCAGCGGCGATGCCTTGTCATAGGCCTTGGTGAAGCTGGCCGGCTCGTGCACGCGCAGGCCGGTCGGCTGGCCGCTCTGCGGATCGCGCGGGATCGCGACGTGGTTTTCGAACATCTGGACCAGGCATTCGTCCGGATGGTTCTGCTGATAGGCGTTACCCACACTGTCGGCCGTGTTGGCGCCCTTGGAGATCGGCCCTTGGCTCTGGCCGGTGATTGTCAGGTAGGCCGGAGTCGGCATTCGCAAATTCCTTCACTTGGTGATGCCATCCAAGACGTCGGATGGGACGAAACCCACTGACTTCAAGAATCGTGCCAACTGCCAAAGGGCGTCCTCCGCAGGCGGACAAAGCGCTGGTAGAGCGGGATTCTTCATCAATGGCGGATCCTTCATGGCTGCACGAGGCGAGTTGGGAAATCCTCTGCACAGTTGCGCAGGACTCTGCGCAAAGGTGACGGATCTGACACCGGAGCCCTTGGGGCATCCGACCATGGCCCGCCCGTGGGGCGGCGCGCCGTGTACCGGTGCGCCTTCAGCCTCTCGAAGCCATGGCACGCCCCTTGCTTGAACCACTGGAGGGTCAGACCGCTTCAACGACCCTGTTGGGTGACTGCATGACCGATATCTCCCCCCCGAGCGCACAGACGCAGCGGCTCGAGACCATCGCGGCGGGACGCCCCTCGACGATGACATTGGGGGCGGGCGGCGCCCACGGACCCACTGGAGCGGGCATGCAAGGGCCGGGAATTCCGGTTGCGGCAAACACCGGATTCATCGGCGAACGGCAGGTGCCGAACGTCACGATATTCTCCACCGGACGCGTCATATCCATGGTCGCGACCGGCATCCCCTCCGCCAGTGCCGGGGTCGGTGGTCCGACGAGCACCGAAGGGGTCAGGCCATATTGGCATTTCAGGGAACTGCCGAGTGTGAGGAGGAAGGCCATCGCGTCGATCTTCCCTAGCTGGTTTGGGGGGATCGTCGAGCCGCAAGGTGCGGCTGCGACACGAACGAGATCTAGCAGGAAGCGTGCCACGACCGTGCCGGCCGCCAGGCCGTCGACGATCCGGCGAACGGAGAAACGGCGTGGCTGAGATCGCGTTCGAGCTTTCGGTCTTCGGCCTGCCGGATGGCGCCATCCAGGTGGTGCGCTTCGAGGGCGAGGAGGAGCTTGGCCGGCCCTACCGCTTCGTCATCGACGTGATCTCCCGGTCGGAGACCCTGTCGGCCGAGGACCTGGTCGCCCGCGCCGCCACCTTCTCGCTCAGATCCGCTGCCGGCGAGCGACAGATCCACGGCGTCATCGCCGAATTCCACGAGGGTGCCAGGGCGGTCGGCGGGCACTACAGCTACCAGTTCGTCCTGGTGCCCCGGCTCTGGCTGCTCGGCCTGTCCCGCAACAGCCGCAGCTTCGGCTCCGACGGCGCCCTCGACGTCGCCGGCGTCGTCGGCCAGCTGCTCCGGGAGCCGCGAGGGCTTGGCTTCTTCAGCGACGACTTCGCCTTTCATCTGATGACAGCCGACAAGTACCCGGCCCGCAGCTACTGGGTCCAGTACAACGAGACCGATCTCGACTTCCTGCACCGGCTGATCGAGCATTGGGGGATCTTCTACTATTTCGAGCAGGGTCCACTGAAGGAAAGGGTCGTCTTCACTGACAACCACCGCCTCCTGCCGCGCCTGAACCCCGAGCATCACCATCTGCCCTTCAGGGATTTGGCCGGCCCCATCCTCGGCCGGATGGCCGGCGTCCAGGCCGTCCGACGGCGCCTCCGTCCCATTCCCAGATCGGTGCGGTTCAAGGACTACAACCACCAGCGGCCCGAGCTGGCGCTGAGGCTGGGCCGCGACCTCCATCACGGCGATTTCGGCCATCACGTGGAGTACGCCGCGAACTTCAACACGCCGGAGGAAGGCGAACTGTTCGCGCGGGCCCGTTCGGACGAATGGCAGGCGCAGCGCGAGGTGTTCGAGATGCAGACCGACTGCATCTTCATGAGCGCCGGCTGGCAGTTCAGCCTCCATGACCACTTCCGCTCGGCCTGGAACCACGAATACCTGCCGACGGCGGTCCGCCACGCCGGCACGCAGTATGTCGCCGGCGCCTTCTGGGAGGGCGGCGAGCCGGGTGAAATCGGCTACCGCAACCACATCTCGGCGATCCGCCACGCCACCCCCTACCGCAGCCCCCGGCGTACCCCTCGCCCAATCATGGCCGGGGTCATGCCGGCCATGATCGACGCCCCGGACGACTGCAACGATCGCGCCGTCCTCGACGCCGAGGGCCGCTACAAGGTCGTCGCCAACTTCGACATGGCCGGATTGGGCGACGCCCGCCAGCGTACGGCCGTCGCCCGCATGGCGCAGCCCTATGCCGGCGCCCAGGCAGGGCTGCACTTCCCGCTGACCCGCGGCACCGAGGTCGCGCTCGGCTGGGAGGACGGCGACCCCGACCGGCCGATCATCCTCGGCACGGTGCCGCATTCGCGCACGATCAGCCCGGTCACCAGCCGCAACCCGACCGAGAACCGGATCCAGACCCTGGCCGGCACCACCCTGATCATGAACGACGGCATCCCCGCCAGCGAGGCGGTGGGGCCGGTCTATCTGTCGATACAGGTCCCGGTGCCGGAGGCGGCGCCGCCCGACTATCTCCGGATGGGCGACGTCCCGACCGCCGATACCGCGGTCGAGCGGGCGATCCTGGCGACGCCGGAGTTCGGCACCGACGCCAAATGCGGCCGCCCCCCCGAGCTGACCTCACAGGCCTATGCCGGGATCATGTCCTTCACCCCCGACCAGCGCACCACCACCACCGGCAAGTCCGAGACCCATGTCGTCGGCGGCAACTACGCCGCCGAGGTCGGCGGCTGGTACAGCCAGGTCGTCACCGGTCCCTTCTACCAGAAGGTCTTCGCCCCGGGCGGCCTCGTCCTCAACATCGAACAGTATGGCGACGCCAGCGTGGCCCCGAACGCCACGACAACCGATACCGGCGACCAGGCGAATGGGTCCGAGGACGAGCCTGAAGACGGATCCGAGGAGCCGAGCATCTGGGATTCGCTGTGGTCGCGGCAATTCAGCGGGACCATTACGAATTCCCTCAACTCGTTTACGGGAACCAGCGTCGACTACAGCACCAAGATGTCCTACAGAATCAATACTGGCCTGGATCTGTCGGTCTCGACGGCGGCGACCTACAAGTCGTTCTCCGGTAACGAAATCATCCACTATTCCTCCGGTTACTCGCAGCATATCATCTGCGGCGACGGTTCCATCGGCCTGGGCACCGAAGGCAGCTTCTCCACCATCGGTCAGACCTTTTTCACGCCGCACACGATCGTCCTCGGCTCCCGCCCACGCATCGGGAACGGCATCGCCGCCAAGAATGTCGCCCTCCTCGCCAAGGTCCAGCTCGCGGCGCGGATCGCCAGCTACGCCGCCGTGCTCACGGATCTGGTCAACCAAGTCGGAACCAAGTTCATCCGAGGGTTTCCACAATCCGCCCTCAATCTGCCCTCGGCGATCCTGGCGCGTATCGCCGCTCCGGCCGCCACCACCTCCGCCGCTCTCCTGGCGAAGGCGATGGTCGGCGAATACAAGCTGCTCACCGGGGGAAGACTGGCACAGAATCCGGACGACGACCCCACCATCAAGATCGAGCCGAATGCTATCAGCCTCTCCGTCGGAACATCCCGCATACGGATTAGCCGCACCGGCATCTTATTCGAGGCAGACGCCTCCGCCATCAGTCTCACCGCCGATGCAACTGATATGTGGGTCCGCAATGAACGCGGTCAAGATGCATCATTTAGACTGGATAGAAATGGGAACTCAACTACCCACTCAAATCATATCTATATGAACGGCAACGTTGAGATCCACGGAGAATGTCAGGTCGAGGGCCAGGTCACCGCCTCCAGAGTGAATGTGAGCCAGCACGCTGGCCGGGCGAACCAGGGATCCGGGCCCCCCGGAGCAAACCGAGGATAAGAGGATGATCACGAACGCCGGACTGCCGCCCTGGGACACCTCGATCGCCGTTGACGCCGGCGCACCGATGCCCGCCGCGTGGGAGATGCGTCATGGCTGAGATAGAATTTGCGTTATCAATCTTCGGCCTGCCGGATGGCGTCATCCAGGTGGTGCGCTTCGAGGGCGAGGAGGAGATCGGCCGGCCCTACCGCTTCGTCATCGACGTGATCTCCCGGTCGGAGACCCTGTCGGTCGAGGACCTGGTCGCCCGCGCCGCCACCTTCTCGCTCAGATCCGCTGCCGGCGAGCGGCAAATCCACGGCGTCATCGCCGAATTCCACGAGGGTGCCGAGGCGGCCGGCGGGCACTACAGCTACCAGTTCGTCCTGGTGCCCCGGCTCTGGCTGCTCGGCCTGTCCCGCAACAGCCGCAGCTTCGGCACCGACCGCGCCCTCGACGTCGCCGGCGTTGTCGGCCAGCTGCTCCAGTCCCCGCAGGGGCTCGGCCTCTCCAGCGACGACTTCGCCTTTCATCTGATGACGGCCGACAAGTACCCGGCCCGCAGCTACTGGGTCCAGTACAACGAGACCGATCTCGACTTCCTGCACCGGCTGATCGAGCATTGGGGGATCTTCTACTATTTCGAGCAGGGTCCACTGAAGGAGAGGGTCGTCTTCACCGACAACCACCGCCTCCTGCCGCGCCTGAACCCCGAGCATCACCATCTGCCCTTCAGGCGCTCGGCCGGCCCCATCCTCGGCCGGATGGCCGGCGTCCAGGCGGTCCGACGGCGCCTCCGCCCCATTCCCAGATCGGTGCGGCTCAAGGACTACAACCACCAGCGGCCCGAGCTGGCGCTGAGGCTGGGCCGCGACCTCCATCACGGCGATTTCGGCCATCACGTGGAGTACGCCGCGAACTTCAACACGCCGGAGGAAGGCGAGCTGTTCGCGCGCGCCCGTTCGGACGAATGGCAGGCGCAGCGCGAGGTGTTCGAGATGCAGTCCGATTGCATCTTCATGAGCGCCGGCTGGCAGTTCAGCCTCCACGACCATTTCCGCTCGACCTGGAACCACGAATACCTGCCGACCGCGGTCCGCCACGCCGGCACGCAATTTGTCGCCGGTGCCTTCTGGGAGGGCGGCGAGCCGGGTGAAATCGGCTACCGCAACCACATCTCGGCGATCCGCCACGCCACCCCCTACCGCAGCCCCCGCCGCACCCCCCGTCCGATCATGGCCGGGGTCATGCCGGCCATGATCGACGCCCCCGACCCCGACCACCATCGCGCC
>NZ_JBQJIK010000138.1:0-9114 GCF_052078665.1 Inquilinus sp. CA228
TCTCCCGCAAGCGGGAGAGGCAACGCGTCAACGATCTCTCCGGTTGCACAGAACGCCGCGGTCCCGTTCTTCACCGGACTATCCGGCATCAGCAACAGCCAGACCTACTTCGCCGCCCAGGTGTTGAAGCGCTCGGTCAGGCTGTCGATGTTCTCCAGCCAGAACTCGGCGTTCAGCTCGATCGCCTGGGACATGTTGGCCGGGCTGGTCGGCAGGCCGGGCAGGTACTGGGCCGGGATCAGCGGCGTCGCCGCCTTGTTGGTGACGCCGTAGGTGATCTTGGTCGGCAGCTTGGCCTGGTTCTCCGGCTTGCCCATGAAGGCCAGGAACTTCGTGGCCGCATCGACATTCGGCGAGCCCTTCAGGATCACCCAGCTGTCGATGGTGAACAGGCTGCCGTTCCAGACGATCTTGAAGTCCTTCTTGTCGGCGTCGTTGGCGGCGGCGATGCGGCCGTTATAGGCGGTGGTCATCGCCACGTCGCCGGCCGCCAGCATCTGCGGCGGCTGGGCGCCGGCGGTCCACCAGATCAGGTTCGGCTTCAACTCGTCCAGCTTGCGGAAGGCGCGGTCCACGCCCTCGGGCGTGGACAGCACCTTGTAGACATCGGCCGGGGCGACGCCGTCGGCCATCAGCGCGATCTCCAGATTGGTCTTCGGCCCCTGGCGCAGCGCTCGCTTGCCGGGGAACTTCTTCACGTCCCAGAAATCGGCCCAGCTCTTCGGCCCGTCGGCGATCTTGGCGCCGTCATAGGCCAGGATGAAGTTGTAGACGATGGCGCCGACGCCGCAATCGTTCACCGCCGCCGGCAGATAGGCGTCGCGGCCGCCGATCGCGTCCCAGTTCAGCGGCTGGAACAGGCCTTCCTCGCAGCCCAGCGCCAGCTCCTCGGATTCGACCTGGACCACGTCCCAGCTCGAATCGCCGCCTTCGACCTTGGCCCGCAGCACGCCGATGCCGCCGTCCCAGCTTTCGTCATGCATCGGGGTGCCGGCGGCCTTGAACGGCTCGAAATACAGCTCGCGCTGCGCGTCCTGATAGGTGCCGCCCCAGGACACCACGGTCAGGTCGCGGGCCATGGCGGGCGCGGCGATGCCGGCCGCCAGCACTGCCGCGGGCAGGAGGCGGGTGAAACGGATCATGACGGAGACTCCCTGTTTTTTTGTTCCGCCGAGGCGGCGGCTTAGCGCCTAGACATGCTGGCCGCCGTTGATGTGGACCTCGGCCCCGGTAATGTAGGACGAGCCGGAGGTGCAAAGGAACATGATCGTTGCGGCGACCTCCTCCGGCTTGCCCAGCCGCTTCATCGGGATCTCGCTGTCGACCATCGCCTCGGTGCCCGGCGACAGGATCGAGGTGTCGATCTCACCGGGCGCGATCGCGTTCACCCGCACGCCATGGGCGCCGAACTCATGCGCCATCTCGCGGGTCAGCGCCGCCAGCGCCGCCTTCGAGGTGGAATAGGCCGACCCGGCGAAGGGGTGCACCCGGCCGCCGGCGATCGAGGTGACGTTGATGATCGACCCCTTGGCCGCCTTCAGCGGCTCGAACAGCCCGCGGGCCAACAGCGCGGTGGCGAACAGGTTGACGTTGAACACGTGCAGCCAGGTCGCATAGTCGGTGGCCATCACCCCCATGCGCTTGCCGCCGGGCAGCTTGGGCGAGATGCCGGCGTTGTTGACCAGCGCGTCCAGCTTGCCCAGCGGCAGCCGGGCCCGCAGCTCGTCCATGCCGCGCTCCAGGTCGCCGACGTCCGACAGGTCGAGCTGGACGTGGTCCTCCTCGCCCGCATGCCACGGGCATTCCTTGGAGAAGGCCTGGCGCGAGACGGTGATGACCCGCCAGCCGGCGGCGCTGAAGCGCTTCACCGTGGCATGGCCGATGCCGCGGCTGGCGCCGGTCAGGATCAGGGTCTTCGGCTCTTCCGTCTGGGCCGTGTTGGACATGACTGTACCCGGGGTGGAGGAATCGATCCTGAGAACGGATCGCGATCGCAATCATGCGGCGCGGCGCCGCATCCGTCCAGGGGCGGGAAGGTGCAACGGCCGCTACCCTGCGCCGCAGTTCGATCAGGGTTGGGCCAGGACCAGGCCCGGCGCCGGCTCCGCCGCATTCGGCAGGCGCGCCAGCTCGGGCAGCTCCGGCAGTGGCCCGTCATCCTCGGCGTCGATGGCGCTGACCAGGCCGAGCGGGTGGTGGATCGTCTCGATCCCGGGCGCCGCCAGCAGGATCGCCGGGCCGCCCTCGAGCGCGAAGCCCGAGCGCCACAGCCGCAGCACCTGGCGGCCGGAGCCGCCGGCATCCGGCCGGATCAGGGTCAGCCCCGGCATCCGGCCGTCCTGCCGCACCGGGGGCACCGGCAGGGTCCGGGCGTCGGCCGCGTCGTCGAGGAAGCGGGCGGCGGTGGCGACGCTCCAGCCGGGCGGGGCGGTCCAGCCGAAGGGGGCGAGGGCGGCGGCCAGCGCCTCCGGCGGCCCGGCCCATTGCAGCCGGAAGGGCTGCTCGGCGTCGCCTTCCAGGTCGATGCGGCGCTGCGGCAGTCGGCGCCAGCCCTCCGCCCGCCAGTCCGCGGCCGGGATCGCCACGGTCGTGTCGCGGATCGCATACATTGCCGCGGCGCCCGGGAAGCCGGTCGCCACATGCGCGCCGCCGGCGATCCCGAGGGCCAGCAGCAGCGCCGCGGCGAAGCGGCGGGGGTGGATCTGCTCCGGATCGGACCGGCGGAAGGCCATGGCGAAGGCGATGGTCATGCCCAGGCCGAAGATCAGCCCGGCGGCCACGTCGGACGGCCAATGCGCCGCCAGGTAGACGCGCGAGGCGCAGACCAGCCCGATCAGCGCAGCGGCGACGCTCAGCGGCACCAGCTGCCAGCGGCCGGGCAGGCCCCGCGCCACCAGCCAGCCCAGAATGCCGTACAGCACGGCCGAGAAGGCGGCGTGGCCGCTGGGGAAGCTGAAGGCGTCGGCGCCGCTGTAGAGGTCGGTCGGCCTGGCGATCTGCAGCCGGCCCTTGACCAGCGGCACGAAGCCGGCGGTGACGGCGATGGCGATGGCCACGCCGCCGGCCCGGTGCCAGGCGCGGTGCAGCAGCAGCCAGCCGATCGCGGCGACTGCCAGCACGGCGATGGTGCGGCCGTCGCCCAGCATGGTCACGACGGTCAGCGCCGCATCGCCCCAGGGCGTGCGCAGCGCCTGGACGAAGGCACTGATCGCGGCGTCGGCCCGGGCCGTCCCGCCATGCGCGGCGACCAGGCGCAGCAGGTTGACGAAGCCGGCGACCAGCACCAGCACCACGATGCCCAGCGCCGCCATGACGCGCAGGTCCGGCTCCTCCGGGTCGGCCAGCCGGGCCAGCAGGCGGGCGGGGCGGCTGCCGCGGGCGACGGCCCAGCGGTGGACCGCATTCTGCGCCCAGCCCAGCAGCGGCAGCAGCCGGCGCCAGACCCAGCGGGTGGCGACGACCAGCAGCCACAGCGTCAGCGCCAGCACCGCCAGCATCGCCACCAGCCGGCCGCTGACCGCGCCGAGCGCGCCCAGCGAGGCGCCCAGCACCGCGCCGCCCAGGATATGGGCCGGCGCCCATACGATCGCCGAGGCGATGTTGACGGCGTAGAACAGCCCCGGCCGCAGGCCCAGCGCGCCGGCGACCATCGGGATCATCGGCCGCAGCATCGGCAGGAAGCGGCCCAGCGCGATGCTGGTGCCGCCATGCCGGCGGAAGAAAGCCTCGCCGCGCGCGATCAGCGCCGGATACCGGCTGATCGGCCAGGCGCCGAGGATGGTGCCGCGGTAACGCCGCCCCAGCTCGTAGGACACGCCGTCGCCGATGATCGCCCCGGCGGTGGCCCAGATCAGCATCGGCCAGAGCGGCAGATGGCCGAGCCCGACCACGGCGCCGATGCCGATCAGGATCGGCGAGCCGGGGATGAACAGCCCGACCACCGCCACCGATTCGGTCAGGGCGATCAGGAAGATCAGGAGGCCGGCCCAATGCGGATGCTGGCCGATGAACTCGATGACCGCCTGCGCGATGTCGGTCATGCCTCTGCCGTTCCCCTCGTCATCCCGACTCCTCGCTTCGAACCGGTGTCATAGCTCGCGATTTCCGTGGCCTGGCGCAACCCTGCCGGTGGTCGCGGCGAAGCGGTTGCCGTCGGCGGCGAACGCTGCCACATGAGACTGGTGTCGGATGGAGCGGAAGAATGGCAATGAGGGGGAGGATTCTGTCCCTGGCGCTGGTCGGGCTGCTCGGCTGGTCCGCGGCCGGCTGCGCCGCGCCCGCCCCGGCGCGGCCTGACGGCGGCGTCGTGCTGCTCGGCGAGACCCACGACCGGGTGGCGGATCATCACTGGCAGCTGCAGCGGATCGCGGCGCTGCGCGAGGAGCAGCCGGGCCTCGCCATCGGACTGGAGATGGTGCCGCGCAGCCGCCAGGCCGCGCTCGACGCCTGGACTGCGGGCGGGCTGGACGAGGCCGCCTTCCTGAGCGAGGTCGACTGGGACCGGTCCTGGGGCTTCGATTTCGGCCTGTACCGGCCGATCTTCGCCTTCGCCCGGATGCACCGGATCCCGCTGATCGCGCTGAATGTCGACCGCGACGTGGTGCGCGCGGTCGGGCGGGACGGCTGGGCGGCGCTGCAGGCCTGGCCCGACCTCGATCTCGGCCGGCCGGTGGCGCCGTCGCCGGACTACAACCGGTATCTCGCCGCCGCCTTCGCCGGCCATGGCCGGGCGGCGGAGGGCGACGCGCTCAACCGCGGCTTCCGCCGCTTCGTCGAGATCCAGCTGCTGTGGGACCGGGCGATGGCCGCGCGCATCGCCGAGGCCCGGGCGGCCGGGACGCCGCTGGTCGTGGTGCTGGCCGGCAGCGGCCATGTCCGCGACGGCATCCCGCGCCAGCTGCGCGACCTCGGCTATGGCAGCACCGCGCTGGTGGCGCCGGGCGCCGCGGACGGGACCTGATCCAACTCTACGGCACTGCCTGAATTGTGACATGAAGTTGGGGAATCGTCTGGTCCGGTTGCTGTGAATATTGAAAGGCGACTGGCTTGATTACCCTCCATCGAAGTGAATCCGGTTCACTTTTCAGCAGGACGACTGTCTCAACTCGGCCGAAGGGCCTGGCTTGGCTGGCCGCCGCCGCCCTGGCCTTGCACCTGGGGGCCGCGCCGGCCGCGGCCGCGACGCCGGTCGAGCTGACCCAGAAGCATCTCTATGCCGGCTCGATCGCCGAGGGCGAGAAGGTCCTGGCCGCGATCCTGGCCAAGAAGCCGGACGATGCCGAGGCGATCGCCGGGCTCGGCCTGGTCCGCCTGGCCAAGGCGACGGAGCGTTTCAGCCAGACCCTGTACCGCTACGGCTTCCGGCCGCCGGAAGAATCGATCGTATCGGTGCCGCTGCTGACCATGCCGGTGCCGCCGAACCCCGAGCCGGAGGTGATCCGCTACGAGGATGCCCGCGCCATCCTGCAGGCGCTGGTCGACGACCTCGATGCGGTCGACCGCACGCTGCAGCCGCTGGGCGACCGGCCGGTGAAGCTGCCGGTGGCGATGGGGCGGGTGAAGCTCGACCTCGCCGGCAACGGCCGGGGCGAGGCCACCCTCTACGACGTCTACAGCGCCGTGCTGCTGGGCGGGCAGGGCGACCCCGCCAATTCCGGCAAGCTGGTGATCGCCTTCGACACCGGCGACGTGCTGTGGCTGCGCGCCTACACCCATGTGCTGCGCGCGGGCGCCGAGTTCCTGCTGGCGCGCGACTGGCACCGCAGCTTCGACGCCGCCGCGCATCTGCTGTTCCCGCGGCCGGACTCGCCGCTGGCCGCGGCGCTGACCCTGCCCACCCAGGGGATGTTCATGGGGCCGGAGGACGGGCGGATCGCCGACATGATCGCCTGGGTCCATCTGCTGAACTGGCCGGTGGCGGAGCCCGACCGGCTGCCGCGGACGCGCGAGCATTTCCTGGCGGCGGCCAGGCTCAGCCAGCAGATGTGGGCGTCGATCCGGGCCGAGACCGACGACGACCGAGAATGGTTGCCGAACGCGAAGCAGGCCAGCCTGATCCCGGGCATGAGCATCACCGACGCGCGCATCGACTCCTGGCTGGCGCTGATGGCGGAATCCGAGGCGATCCTGAACGGCGACAAGCTGCTGCCGCATTGGCGCTTCGACCAGGGCTTCAACCTGCGCCGCCTGCTGGAGTCGCCGCAGCCCTTCGACCTGGTGCTGCTGCTGACCGGCACCGACATGGTGCCCTATCTCGAGGACGGCCCGGTCAGCGACCGCTCCTTCTGGGAGCAGGCGACCGCCGCCTTCGAGGGCGAGTTCCTCAGCTTCGCGGTCTGGATCAACTGAGCCGGCGGGCTCAGTGCGTCAGGATGTTGACCAGCCGGCCGAACGGGTCGCGGACATAGAAGCGGCGCACGCCCCAGGGCTCGTCGGCCGGGCCGTACTCGATCACGAGGCCCATCGCCACCGCCTTGCGGTGCACCGCGTCGACATCGTCGACCTCGATCGAGAGATCCGGCACCGGGGTGCCGGAGCCGCCCTCGGTCATCACGCTGAGCTGCGGCGTCATCGTCGCGTCGGAGGCGAAGGTCAGGATCCAGCCCATGTCCATCACCAGCCGCAGGCCCAGCAGGTCGCCGTAGAAGGCCTGCGCCCGGGCGACGTCGCTGGTGGCGATGTTGGTGACGATCCGCTTCACGGCCATGGGGTTCCTCCGATGGTCTTGCGCCGGGGCTAGACTGCCACGGCCGGCCGCCGGCCTTCCAGCAGGTCGCGCTGGCGGGCCAGGGCGGCCGCGGCGAATTCGGTGAAGGCGCTGACCCGGGCGGTGCGGCGCAAATCCTCATGCGTCAGCACCCACAGCGCCGCCCCCTCGGGCACGGTCGGCATGGCGATCCGCACCAGCCCCTCGGACGCATCGCCGAGATAGCAGGGCAGGGCGGCCAGGCCGATCCCGGCGCAGGCGGCACGGCACAGCTCGACCAGCGAATCCGCCCGCAGCGCGATCGTCGCGTCCGGCAGGGCCCGGCGCATCCAGCGGGCGACCGAGGTGCCGGCCAGGCTGTCGTCCGGCGCCACCCAGGGATGCGCTACGGGATCGACCGTCCCGGCCCGCGCCGCCGGGTGGCTGGCCGCGGCATAGGCGGCGAAGGCGATGTCGGCGACGCGACGGCCGACCAGCGTCTCCGGCGGGTCCAGCACCGGCCGGATGGCGACATCGGCGTCGCGCCGAGTCAGGTTCGCCATCAGGTTGGCGGTGGTGACCTCCAGCACGATGCCGGGATGCAGCTCGCGGAATTGGGCCAGCAGCGGCGGCAGCAGCGAGGCCGTCAGCGTGTCGGCCGTCGCCACCCGCAGCGTGCCTTCGAGCCGCAGGTCCTGGCCGGCCAGGCGCCGCTCCAGCGCCTCGACCGTCGCCGCCATGCCGCGGGCCGCCGCCGCCAGCTGCTCGCCGCCGGCGGTCAGGGCGTAGCCGCCGGGCAGCCGGTCGAACAGCCGCAGCCCCAGCCGCTGCTCGAAGCCGCCGATCCGGCGCAGCACCGTGGTGTGGTTGACGCCCAGCCGCCGCGCGGCGCCCGCCAGCGAGCCGCAGTCCGCCACGGCCAGCACGGTGTGCAGGTCTTCCCAATCAAGTCGGCTGTCCATGAGTTGGCCTGTGCGCAGACGCAGATGATCGCTGCAGTATCACAGATCGAACTGCGTCCGCGCACCATTCATTGTCTCTCCAGCGGCGGGGCTGGCCCGCCTTCCGGAGAGACGAAGATGACCCCGATCCAGCTCTACACCTGGCAGACGCCGAACGGGCACAAGGCCTCGATCATGCTCGAGGAGACGGGCCTGCCCTATGAGGTCCACATCGTCGACATCGAGACCGGCGAGCAGCGCGAGCCCGCCTTCCTGGCGCTGAACCCGAACAACAAGATCCCGGTGATCACCGACCCGGACCGCGGCCGCACCGTGTTCGAGAGCGGCGCGATCCTGACCTATCTCGCCGAGCGCTCCGGCAAGCTGCTGCCGGCCGATGCCGGAGAGCGGCTGACGGCGCTGCAATGGACCCTGTTCCAGGCCGCCCATCTCGGCCCGACGCTCGGCCAGCTCTGGAATTACAAGATCTTCTCGGCGGAGAAGATCCCGTATGTCATCGGCCGCTTCGAGGCCGAGGCGGCGCGGGTGTTGCGGGTGCTGGACGGCACCCTCGGCCGGCGCAGCCATCTGGCGGGCGAGGCCTATGGCATCGCCGACATCATGAACTGGCCCTGGATCCATGCCGGGCTGGTGCATATCGGCCTCGACCTCGACGCCAGCCCCAACCTGCGCCGCTGGTACGACGCCGTCGCCGCCCGGCCCGCCGTGCAGCGCGGCCTGCGCGTGCCCGTCCTCGGCAGCCGAGATTGACCGAACGATCGGTCGGAGAATTCTTATGGAAACCCTGTTCGTCCCGATCTCGCTGCTGGCCGGCGGGCTGCTCGCGGTCCAGGCCGGCGCCAACGCCCAGCTGGCCAAGGCCACCGGCAGCCCCTTCGCCGCCACCACGCTGCAGCTCTCGGTCGGCACCGCCATCCTGCTGGCCGCGGCGCTGATGACCGGCACGGTCTCGGCCCTTGCCGCCCTGCCGGGCGTGGTCTGGTGGCACGCGATCGGCGGCGTCGCCAGCGCCGTCTACGTGGTCTCGACCATCCTGCTGTTTCCGCGGCTCGGCGCGGTGGTCAGCGTCGGCCTGTTCATCGCCGGCCAGATGCTGGCCTCGCTGGCGCTCGACGGCTTCGGCCTGCTCGGCGTGCCGGCAGGGGGCTTCGCTCCCGCAGCCCTGGCGGGAACGGCACTGGTGCTGGCCGGGGCCGCGGCGATCGTGCTCGGCCAGTCCGGCGGCAGCACCATCGCGACCCTGTCGCGGGCCGGATGGATCCTGCTGGCGCTCGCCGCCGGCGCGGTGCTGCCGGTGCAGGGCGCGGTCAACGCCCTCTTGCGTCGCGATCTCGGCGCGCCCTTCGCGGTCGGCGCCGTCAGCTTCCTGGTGGCGACCGCGGCGATGGCGGCGGTGGTGCTGCTGGCGCTCGCCCTGCCGCGCCAGCCGCGGCCCAGGCTCGACGGCGTCGCGGCGATGCCGTGGTG
>NZ_JBQJIK010000139.1:0-9062 GCF_052078665.1 Inquilinus sp. CA228
CCTCGCCGGCGCCCGCCGCTTCCGCGACCGCCTGGTCTGGGGTCCCGCGATCTCCGCCGGGCTGCTGGCGCTGACCGACCAGCTGGTGCAGTTCGTCGACGCCGCCGGATCGGTGCCGACCGGCGCGGTCACCGCCCTCCTCGGCGCGCCGCTGCTGCTGTGGCTGCTGCGCCGGCTGCGGCCGGCAGCAGGCGAGGCCCGGCCGGACCGCCCGGCCGCCTCCACCGACCACCGCCGCCGGCATCCCTGGCCCTGGGTCTCCGGCGCGTTGCTGCTGCTCGGCCTGATCGTCTGGGCCGCGCTGGCGCTGGGCCGCACGCCGGAGGGCTGGCACTGGAGCCTGGGCGGCGAGCTCGACCTGCTGCTGCCCTGGCGGGCGCCGCGCGTCGCCGCCGCCCTGGGGGCCGGCTTCATGCTGGCGACGGCCGGCGTGGTGCTGCAGCGCCTGACCGGCAACGCCATGGCCAGCCCGGAGCTGCTCGGCGTCTCCTCCGGCGCCGCCCTGGCCCTGATCCTGGCCGCTCTCATCGTGCCCGGGCTGGACCGCCTGGCCCTGACCGGGGTGGCCGGCATCGGCGCGCTGGCAGCGCTGCTGGCGGTGCTCTCACTCGGCCGGCGTTCGGCCTACTCCTCCGAGCACATGCTGCTGGCCGGCACGGCGCTGACCACGATCGCCTTCGCTTTCCTGGCGGGGCTGCTGTTCAGCGGCGAGCCGCGCACCGCGCTGCTGCTGGGCTGGCTGTCGGGGTCGACCTATGGCGTCTCCGGCCGCGACGCCGCGATCACCTGCGGCCTCGCCCTCGCCGCCGCCCTGATCCTGCCGCTGGCCGGGCGCTGGCTGACCATCCTGCCGCTCGGCGCCGCGACCGGCCGGGCGCTGGGCGTGTCGCTTGGCCGCAGCCGCGTGGCCCTGCTGCTGCTGACCTCGGCGCTGACCGCCGGGGCGACGCTGACGGTCGGCCCCCTCAGCTTCGTCGGGCTGATGGCGCCACACATGGTGCGCATGCTCGGCCTGCGGCGGCCGACGCCGCAGATCCTGGCGGCCGGGCTGCTCGGCGCCGGGCTGATGGTGCTGGCCGACTGGCTGGGCCGCACCGTCGCCTTTCCCTGGCAGGTTCCCGCCGGGCTGGTTGCGACCTTCGTCGGCGGCACGTATTTCATCTGGCTGATGCAGCGACGACGGCCGGCATGACACCCGCAGGCAACCCATGATCGACGCCCTGGCCCCGATCTTCATCGGCCCGCTGGCCGATGTCGCCGACCGGCTGGTGCTGGCCGACGATCCGCGGCCGTCCATGCCGGGATCGGACCTGCTCGACCCCGCCGTGCTGGGCCCGATCCTGGAGCGCTTCGCCGGGCGCTACGACCAGCCGGAGCCGCGGGCGGTGGCCTCGCTCTGGGCGAAATGGCATTTCTGGATGCTGCTGACGCCGGTGGTGGCGGCCAGCCTGCTGCTGGAGCACGAGCTGCCGACCGGGCTCGATGAGGTCGAGGTCGTGCTGGCCCCGGACGGACAGACGACGGCGTTCAAGCTGCAGCATGGCGGCAGCCGGGCCGCCCCGGCCGACGGCTTCGAGCGTTTCGGCCCGCTGGTCGACGGCCATATCGACCCGGTGATCCGCGCGCTCGCGGCGCAGAGCGGGGCCACCGCGAAGGTGCTGTGGAGCAATGTCGGCAACCTGTTCGAGAACCTGCTGCGGCAGATCGAGGATTCCGGCATGGCGCGCGGCCCAGGACCGGCCCAGGCCCGCGCCCTGATGGCCAGCCGCGACTGGCCCGGCCGGCGCGGCAACCCCCTGTTCGAGCCGGTGCGCTATGTCGAGCGCGACGGCGAGCAAAAAAGGCTGCGGCGCGTCTGCTGCATCCGCTATCTGATCCCCAGCCTGGGGCTGTGCTCGACCTGCCCGCTGGAGAAAGCGAGACCGGCATGAACCACACCGCCCCCGCTCCTGCGGCCGAGACCGATGCCGCGCCGGCGATGTTCCAGCTGTCGCAGGCCGCCTTCGCCGTGGCCGACCGCACCCTGCTGCAGCCGCTCGACCTCACGCTGGCGCCGCACCGGGTCACCGGGCTGATCGGCCACAACGGCTCCGGCAAGTCGACGCTGCTGAAGATCCTGGCGCGGCAGCAGCCGCCGAGCGCGGGCTCGGTCCGGTTCGAGGGGCGGCCGCTGCGCGACTGGGCCGACCGCGCCTTCGCCCGCCGGGTCGCCTATCTGCCGCAGCAGACGCCCCCCGCCTCCGGCCTGCTGGTGCGGGAGCTGGTGGCGCTCGGGCGCTATCCCTGGCACGGCGCGCTCGGGCGCTTCGGCGCCGTCGACCGGGAGAAGGTCGAGGAGGCGATGGAACTGACCGACATCGCCCCCTTCGCCGACCGGCTGGTCGAGACCCTGTCGGGCGGCGAGCGGCAGCGCGCCTGGCTGGCCATGCTGGTGGCGCAGGATGCCGCCTGCCTGCTGCTGGACGAGCCGATCTCCGCCCTCGACATCGCCCATCAGGTCGATGTGCTGGCGCTGGTGCAGCGGCTGAGCCGGAGCAAGGGGCTGGGTGTCGTCGTGGTGCTGCACGACATCAACATGGCGGCCCGGTTCTGCGACGACATCGTGGCGCTGCATTCCGGCCGGCTGATCGCCCGTGGCGCCCCGGACGCGATCCTGCAGCCCGAGCAGTTGCAGGCGATCTACGGCATCCCGATGGGCGTCCTGCCCAACCCGGCCGGCGGCCCGCCGATCAGCTACCCCCACTGACCGGCGGGGCCTGAGGCCCCTCCCCGCCTACTGCGCCGCCACCGCCGGGACGGCATCGGCCCGGCGCAGCGCCTCCCGGACCCCCGACTGGAAGTCCGGGGCATGGATGATGTCGAGATGCGTGGCGCCCGGCACCCGCGCCAGCGCCGCCACCGGCGCCAGCAGGCCCCAGTCGCGCAGCCGCTCCGGCCGGCCCAGCGAATCCTCCGCCTGCCAGACATGGACCGGCAGGTCGAGCGGCCGGTACGCGTAGCGCGCGGCGCGCAGCCGCTTGTCCAGCATCGCCCACAGCTCGAACTCGCGCGAGGTCAGGTCCGGCCCGTCCGCCGGCAGGCCGTCGGCATGGGCCAGGACGTACTCGTCCAGCGCCGCCTTTTCGCTCTCGTCCATCAGCCCGAACAGTGACCGCCATTGCTTCGCCATGGCGGAGCGGCCGAGCCATTGCTCGAGCAGGGTCGCGGCCCGCTGCCGCTCCTCCGCCGGCGGCTGCCGGTCAGTGCGGAAATCGACGGATTCGAAGACGTCGACCAGGCCGAGGAACTCGATAGACACCCGCCCCTTCAGGCGATGCGCGGTCTCGAAGGCCAGGTCGCCGCCGGAGGACCAGCCGAGCAGGGCACAGCGCCCGCCCGCGGTGCGCTCGATATGGCCGGCGAACTCCTGCGCCAGCGCCGCCATGTCGTAGCCGCGCCAGCGCTGCTCGGTATAGACGTGGCTGACGAAGCCGGTGACCGGGCGGTCGCCGCCCAGCGCCGTGACCATCGAGGCGAACTCGGTCGAGTTCACGATCAGCCCCGGCAGGCAGTAGAGCGGCACCCCGTCGCCGCCGCTCTGGAGATGCACCACCTCCGGCCCCTTCGGCGGCGTCGGCGCGATCCGGGCCGCAAGATCGGCCAGGTTGCGGGCATTGAGGATGTCGGCCAGGGTCAAGGCCTGCCCGCCGGCCAGCCCCTGCTTGCGGATCCGGGCCAGCAGCTTGAGGCTGAGGATCGAATCCCCGCCCAGGGCGAAGAAGTTGTCGTCGCGGCCGATCGCGTCGGTGCCGAGCAGGCCGGACCACAGGGCGGCCAGCGCCTGCTCGGTCCCCTCCCGGGGTGGCTCGCCGGCCGGCTTCGCTGCCTCGGGCGCCGGCAGCGCCTTGCGGTCGAGCTTGCCGTTGGCAGTGACCGGCAGGGCGTCGAGCCGCACCCAGGCGGCCGGCACCATATAGTCCGGCAGCCGTGCCGCCAGCCTGGCCTTCACCGCCTCCAGATCCGTGCCCGCCGGCGCCGCGACATAGGCGACGAGCTGCAGCCGCTCGTCCTCCGCCGACATCGCGATGATCGCGGCGTCGGCGACGCCGTCGAGGCTGCGCAGCGCCGTCGCTACTTCGCCCGGCTCGACCCGGTAGCCGCGGATCTTCACCTGGTCGTCGGCCCGGCCGAGGAATTCGAGGCTGCCATCCTTGAGCCGCCGCACCCGGTCGCCGGTGCGGTACAGCCGGGCGCCGGACGGGCCGAAGGGATCGGGCACGAAGCGCTCGGCCGTCAGGTCCGGACGGCCGAGATAGCCGCACGCGACGCCGGGGCCGCCGAGATAGAGCTGACCCGCCGCCCCGGCCGGCACCGGGTTCAGATGATCGTCCAGCACATGGGCCGCGGCGTCCGGCAGGGGCCGGCCGATGGGCAGCGTGCCGGACGCGCGCCGGGCCTCTGCGGCGGGCTGGCACAGGGCGCCGACCGTGGCCTCGGTCGGGCCGTAGTGGTTGACCACGCGGCAGCCGGGCGCCAGCTCGCGGATCCGCTCCAGCAGCGGCCAGCCGGTGGCCTCGCCGCCCAGCACCAGGGTGTGGGCCGGCAGCGCATCCTGCGGCCGGCGCGCCTGCAGCAGCGCCTGCAAATGGCTCGGCACGATCTTCAGCACCTGGATGTGCTGAGCGGCCATGTATTCGGCGAAGCGGTCGGGGTCGAAGGCGCGGGCCGGGTCGATCAGGTGCAGCTCGCCGCCGCCATACAGGGCGCCGTAGAGCACGGTGTTGCCGAGATCGGCGGCGACGGTCGAGACCATCGCCATCCGCGCCCCCTCCGGCAGGCCGAGGACCTGCAGCACGCCGCGGGCGTAGTCGGCGATGCCGCCGCGGGTGACGACCACGCCCTTGGGCTTGCCGGTCGACCCCGAGGTGTAGATCAGGCAGCCGGCCTGGTCCGGCGCCGGTTCGGGCAACTGGGCCAAAGGCTCATCAGTGCTGTCGTCCAGCGACAGGCGAAGCACCTCGCAGCCGAAGCTTTCGGGCGTCTCGGCATCGACCAGCAGCCAGCGGGCGCCGCTGTCGGCCACCAGCTCGGCCCGCCGCTCGGCCGGTGCCGTGGGGTCGAGCGGCAGATAGGCCGCACCGACCTTGAGCACGCCGAGGATGCCCAGCACCCATTCCGGCGTGCGCCCCATCTGCAGCGCCACGCGGTGCTCGGGCCGGACGCCGCGGGCGACCAGCCGCCGCGCCAGTCGGTCGGTCGCCTGGTCGAGTTCGACGCGGGTGTAGGACCGCTCCTCGTGCCGGATCGCGACCGCCTCCGGCCGCGCCGCCGCCCGCGTCCGCCAGGCCGCGACCAGGTCGGCCGGCGGCTCGGCGCTGGCCGGGCCGAACGCGGTGTCCGGCGCCGGGGCGGGTGCGCGATCGGCCAGCCGTCGCTCCGGCGCCGCCACCACGGCCTCGGCCAGGATCGAGAGATCCATCGCCAGCCGCTCTATCGTGGCCGCGTCGAACACATCGGTGGTGTAGGCGATCAGGATGTCGATGCCGTCCGCCCGGTCGGTGAAGTCGAGGCTGAGGTCGAAATGCGCGGCGCCGCTGCCGAGGCCGCGCAGCCTCATGGCCAGCCCGGCGAAGTCGCCGCCGCCCGGCGCACTGGCCTGCTCGGTGCATTTCACCTGGAACAGCGGAAGCACCCCGGCTTGGCGCGGCGGGGCCAGGGCCTCGACCACCAAGTCGAAGGGCACGTCGATCCGGGTCTCGGCCGCCAGCAGGCCCTCGCGCACCTGGTCCAGCAGGGCGGCGAAGCCCTGGCGCTGGTCGATGACCGTGCGCAGCACCGCGACATTGGTGAAATAGCCGATCATCGGATGGGTCTCGGCCCGGCCGCGATGGGCCAGGGGCGCACCGATGCGGATGTCGTCGCCGCCGCCGTTGCGCGCCAGCAGCAGCTTGAACAGCGCCAGCACGACCATGAAGGTCGAGGCATTGCGGCCGCGGGCCAGGGTGCGCAGACCCCGGCTCACCGGCCCGGACAGCCGGAAGCTGTGCGCCGCCCCGGCGTCGCTGCGCTCCGCCGGCCGCGGCCGGTCGAAGGGCAGGTCGAGCGGCGGGTGGCTGTCGCCCAGCGCCGCCTTCCAGGCGTCGAGCTGGCGCGCCTCCTCCCCCGCCTCCAGCCAGCTGCGCTGCCAGGCGGCGTAGTCGGCATAGTGCAGCGTCAGCGGCGGCAGGCCGGCGGGCTTGCCGTCGCGCCGGGCCGCGTAGAGGGCAGCGAGGTCGCGGATGAGCAACCCGATCGACCAGCCGTCGGCGACGATGTGGTGCAGGGCCAGGACCAGCCGGTGCTCACGGTCGCCCAGCCGATGCAGCTCGAAGCGCAGCAGCGGCCCGGATTCGAGGTCGAAGGGCTGCCGCGCCAGGGCCTCGGCGAAGGCGTCGCTCTCCGCCTCCCCTGCGGCGCGCAGGTCGCGGATGGTGAAGGGCGGCGGCAGCTCGGCATGCAGGCGCTGCACCGGCCGGCCCTCGGCGTCGATGCCGAAGCTGGTGCGCAGCGCCTCGTGCCGGGCCACGAGATCGCCGGCCGCCGCCTGCAGCGCCGCGGCGTCGAGCTCGCCGGACAGGGACAGGATGCCGGCCATGGTATAGGCCGGGCTTGTCGGGTCGCGCTGCCAGGTCAGCCACAGCCCGCGCTGGGCGTGCGACAGCGGCAGGTCGCCGCCGCGCTCGACCGGCACGATCGGCAGGGTGGCGAAATCCACCCCGTGCTCGGCCAGCTTGTCCAGGAAGGCGCGGCGGCGGTCCGGCACCAGCGCGGCGAAGCGGCGGGCGATCTGCTGAGCGTCGACGGTCATGTCAGGTCCTCGAGTTCGCTCATCCACTTGTCCATGTCGTCCAGGCGCTGCTCGGCAGGCCCGAGGTCCAGGCTGGCGGCCAACCCGGCGAGGGTGGGATGGTCGAAGAAATGGCGGATCGGCAGGGCGCGGCCATGCCGATCCAGCAGCAGCGCCCGCACCTTCATGGCGGCCAGAGAATGGCCGCCGAGGTTGAAGAAGTCGTCGTGTCGGGAGACATGGGCGAGGCCGAGGACTTCCATCCAGATTTGGGCGACGGCCTGCTCGGTCTCGCCCTCGGGCTCGGCCCGGCTGTCGGCGCTGCTCTCCCATTCCGGGTCCGGCAGCGCCTTGCGGTCGAGCTTGCCGTTGGCCGAGAGCGGCAGTTGCTCCAGCCACAGCAGCCGCGATGGCACCATGTACTCCGGCAGCATCGCCGACAGGTGTTGCTTCAGCCCGGCCTCGTCGGGCTGCGCCTCGCCGGCGACATAGCCGATCAGACGCCCCTCGCACAGCATCACCACCGCATCCCGCAAGCCCGGATAGGCGCGCAACCCGGCCTCGATCTCGCCGAGCTCGATCCTGAGGCCCCGCAGCTTCACCTGATGGTCCAGCCGGCCGAGATACTCGATCGCCCCATCCGTACGCCGCCGCACCAGGTCGCCCGAACGGTACATCCGGCTGCCCGACGGACCCTGCGGGTCCGGCACGAACCGGTCCGCCGTCAGGTCGGGGCGGCCGAGATAGCCCCGCGCCAGGTTGACGCCTGCAATGTACAGCTCGCCCGACACACCCTCCGGCACCGGGTTCAGATCGGCGTCCAGCACATGGATCCGGGTGTTGGCGATGGCATGCCCGATCGGCACGCTGGTCTGTCCGGGCTCGGGCTTGCAGGCCCAGAAAGTGACGTCGATCGCCGCCTCGGTCGGGCCGTACAGGTTGTGCAGCCCGGCCGTGGTCTGACCCAGCACCTCGTCCTGCAGCTCGCGCGGCAGCGCCTCGCCGCTGCACAGGATCCGACGCAGGCTGGTGCAGCCCGGCAGCTCGCCAGACGCCGCGAAGGCTCCCAGCATCGACGGCACGAAGTGCAGCGTCGTGATGCCCTCGTCCCGGATCACCCGGCCCAAGGCCTCGGGGTCGCGATGCGCCCCCGGCTCCGCCACCACCAGGCAGGCCCCGGTCATCAACGGCCAGAAGAACTCCCACACCGACACGTCGAAGCCGTAGGGCGTCTTCTGCAGCACACGGTCGGAAGGACCGATGCCGTACTCCGCCTGCATCCATTGCAGCCGGTTCAAGAGCCCCTTGTGGCTGTTGCCCACCGCCTTCGGCTTGCCGGTCGAGCCGGAGGTGGTGATGCAGTAGGCCAAGCCCTCCGCATGCCAATCCACGGCAGGCGCCTCATCGGCATAGCCGGACAGGTCCCAGCCTTCCAACGCCACCACCTCGACGCCGTCCGACTGCGGCAGCCGGTCGAGAAGATGCGCCTGGGCCAGCACCAGCTTCAGCCCGGTCTCGGCGATGGTGCCGGCCAGGCGCTCGCGCGGATGCTCGGGGTCGAGCGGCAGATAGGCCCCGCCCGCCTTGGCGATGCCGAGCAGCGCCACCACCATCTCGACCGAGCGCTCCGCCGCCACCCCGACCAGCACGTTCGGGCCGACACCGCGGGACGCCAGCGCCTGCGCCAGGCGGTTCGTGCGGCGGTCCAGCTCGGCATAGCTCAGCCGCTCGGCGCCGAACACCAGCGCTTCCGCATCCGGTGTCGCCCGCGCCTGGCGCTCGATCAGCGACAGAACATTCGGCACCGCCTCGTAGGCGATGTCCGTCGCGTTCCGCTGCGACAGGCGCTGGCGGTCTTCCCGGGTCGGCAGGGCGATGGTGCCCAGGAGCGCATCCGGAGTCTGGGCGAGACCCACCAGCAGCGCCTCGAACTGGCGCATCAGCCCTTCGATGCGGTCGTGGTCGAAGGCGTCGCGCCGCCAGCCCCAGCCGATCTCGATGTCCCCGCCGGCCTGCACCGTCAGGGTCAGCGCGTAGTTCGTCGTCTCCAGGTTCGAGACCTCGCCGAAGCGCAGGCCCTGGCTGTGCAACCCCCGGCTGTCGCGCTCGCGCAGCGCCTGGTCGACCGGGTAGTTCTCGAACACCAGAAGCGTGTCGAACAGCGACCGCCCGCCCTGACCCGCCCAGCCCTGGATCTCGTACAAGGGCGTGTGCTCGTGCTCGCGCAGCGCCGCATTCTCCGCCTGCAGCTCCCGCA